>WJJU01000893.1 GCA_014729595.1 Chitinivibrionales bacterium | reverse complement strand
TTGCCCCCCCATCGTAGGAAGAACGGCGTCGGGTCGCTCGCGTTCGATGATTTTCTCGACAACGCCGGGGGTGATCGGTTCAATGTAGGTGCTGTCCGCCATGTCGGGGTCGGTCATGATTGTCGCCGGGTTCGAATTCACCAATACGACTTCGTACCCCTCCTCCCGAAGAGCCTTGCAAGCCTGCGCTCCCGAGTAATCGAATTCACAGGCCTGACCGATCACGATCGGACCGCTCCCGATAATTAATATCTTGTGGACGTCATCTCTCTTGGGCATCGCTCAATGCTCACTTCGGTTAGAATCGTAGATGTAGGAACACGGAATTTCTCGCGGGAATTTCATTGCGCATTCTCCGCAATCATCCGCACAAAATTTTCGAACAAATAAGCCGAATCATGAGGGCCCGGCGATGCCTCGGGATGATACTGAACCGAGAACAGCCCCTGTTCAAAATCGCCGATCCCCTCGACGGTATTATCGTTAAGGTTGAGGTGCGTCACCCGAACCCCGCATCCTTGAAGGCTATCCATGCTCGCGCAAAATCCATGGTTCTGCGACGTTATCGCTATTTCGTCGTTCAAGAGGTTTTTTACCGGATGATTGGCGCCGCGATGACCGAATTTAAGCTTATAGGTCGATCCGCCAAGCGCAAGGGATAGTAGCTGATGCCCCAGGCATATACCAAACATCGGCTTCTTGCCCATTAGCCCCTTTATTGCTTCAACCGCATAGGGCACCCCCGCCGGATCGCCGGGGCCGTTCGACAAAAATACGCCGTCCGGATTCAATGAGAGCACTTCTTGGGCCGATGTCGATGCCGGCACGACCGTCAAGTCACAACCCAACCGACGAAGAATCCGTAAGATGTTATGTTTAATCCCAAAGTCATAAGCGACAACGGAATACTTTTTTTCGAACCCTTCTACCGGATCCCGGCTTTCATCCCATCGGTAGCTTTCTTGACATGTCACATTTTTGACCATGTCTATTCCCACAAGACCCTTCCACGCCTTCGCCTTGTCGACAAGATCGTCCGGCTTACAGTGCGGACCGGCGTAGATAACGGCTTTCATGGCGCCCGCAAGACGAATATGACGCGTGAGTGCTCGTGTATCGATACCGCTCACGCCCACAATCCCCGCTTTCCGGAGGTATTCGCCCAAGCTTGTGTGTGAAGCGAAGTTCGAGGGGTAAGGACACGCCTCCTTCACTACAAAGCCGGCGACCTGAATGCGCGTTGATTCGACGTCCTTTTCGTTGACCCCATAGTTGCCGATCAACGGATAGGTCATTGTGATTATCTGCGAAGAGTACGACGGATCCGTGAGCACTTCCTGGTAGCCGGTCATACTCGTATTGAATACCACTTCGCCTACTGATTCACCGGCGGCTCCGAAGGATTCTCCCTCAAATACCGTCCCGTCTTCCAGTGCAACAATCCCGTACACATCCCGTCCTTTCACTGGTGTGCCTGCAACTCCGACAGGACAACTTCAATACGCCAAAAAAAAGGCATCTTCGGCTCTCTGACCTAAGATGCCCCTTGGGAGCTGACGCAATCGGTATGTCCTAAGAGTTGATCTGTTTGCACGTAACCTCGATCGAAATCTCTAAAATCCGAATACAAAATAATGAATATTATACGACTGGATCAAGTGAGAGCGGTGAGGTTTCGACAAACCAGACCATATCGTTTCGCTCACAATGATTGCCGTAACGACGCGTACTTGTTATACTAAAATATATGGAGCTTATTTTGGGTGGTGGTGGGGATATGCGGCATACCGTCGGACTTTCGCTTCGCTTTTCCATCGAGCCGTCGTTCACCACCGGCGACCCAATGCATTGCCTTCCAAATTTACCAAAAACACGAAATTGCCGACACTATAGACACAAAACCCTAACAAAACACTCACGGCACTGGTCGATTTTATTAGTTTCTTAGATTTCGTCGCTTTCGAACCTTAAAAGTAGTCAGGACGGTCAATGTCGCGAAGGAAGAAGAAAGTTTTCGTACTCGACACCAATGTCGTTCTGCATGACAGTACATGTCTGCACCAATTTGAGGAACACGATATCATTGTTCCTATAAGTGTTCTCGAAGAGATCGATCACTTCAAGAAGGGCAACGATATTATTAATTACCATGCTCGAGAGTTTTCTCGTTCGCTGGATTCGTTGGGAGGAACGGATCTGTTCTACGGCGGCGTAGCGATAGGTACCGGACACGGAAAAATTTCGGTCAAACTAGATCAAAGCTTTCATGAAGATTTGAGTTTGAGTTTTTCGGCCGACAAACGTGATCACCGCATACTGAACTGCGCCTACCGCTTCTCCAAAGAGAATCCGGGCCAACCGGTGGTGTTGGTAAGCAAGGACACCAATCTTCGACTCAAAGCCAAGGCGGTCGGCCTGCAAGCGGAGGATTACACTACCGACCATGTGCAAGACATGTCACAGCTCTACTCCGGCAATCGTATTGAAGAAAACGTGTCGGAAAAGGCTATTGAGGGTCTCTATCATGAGCCGTTCGATATCGCACTGGAAGCGCTCGACGATCGCACGCCGCTTGTAGGCAACGAATTTTTGATTCTCCGCAACGGCAAAAAATCCGCCCTGGCACGTTTTGATCCTTTAAGCCAACGGATTCGACGAGTAGATAAGGTTAGTGCATACGGTATTACGCCCCGCAACGCGGAACAAACATTCGCCCTGGCGGCGCTGCTGAATCCCGACATACAATTGGTAACGTTATCGGGGAAGGCGGGCACCGGCAAAACGCTCCTTGCCTTGGCGGCGGCGCTCGAACAGCGTCATCAGTACCGTCAGGTTTTTATGGCACGACCGATCGTACCGCTCAGTAACAAAGATATCGGCTACCTTCCGGGAGACATCAGCTCGAAACTCGACCCATACATGCAACCACTTCACGATAATCTCGGTGTTATTCAGAATCAGTTTGCCGAGACCAATCCCCAGAACAAAAAAATTCGCGAGATGTTGGATTCCGAGAAGCTCAAGATTTCTCCCCTCTCTTATATCCGCGGCCGAAGCATCGTGAAAGTGTTTTTCATCATCGATGAAGCACAGAATCTGACGCCACACGAGGTCAAAACAATCATCACGCGGGCCGGAGACAATACCAAGATCGTGCTCACGGGCGACATTTTTCAAATCGACCATCCCTATCTGGACGCGCAATCGAACGGCCTGAGCTATCTCATCGATAAGATGCGAGGCCGGAAGCTTTACGCCCATGTCAACCTAATGAAAGGTGAACGCTCGGAGCTGGCCGAGTTGGCAAGTAATATTCTATAAATGAGGAATGGATGGTTGATCGGATTTCGACTTCGCGACGCTTTGGGCTTCGGGGTCGAAACCGACGTCCCGTCTCATGGTCGGCGAACCCTTGCGGCGGCACAGCCACTCATCCGCCGATAAATTGCCGCCAAACAGCAAATGGGCTCCCGGTGGATCCGACGTTCCCGGCTTTGCTTGGTCATGCGGAGGCGGGCCACGGATCATAAGCCCGTAAGCTCGAATAACGAACACCGGGTACGGACCAAAACCGCACGGTCATCGATTTCTTATTTCTCAATTCATCGTTCGAACAATATCAATCGGCGATTCACATAACTTGCTTTTCTCGTCCAAATAGAAGCCACAAGAAGAACGGGCCGCCCATCAGTGCGGTCAATACGCCGACCGGCATTTCGGCGGGGGCGACGATCGTGCGCGCCACGGTGTCGCAGAGAACTAAAAAGGCTCCACCAAAGAGAAAACAGGCCGGACCCAAAGTCGTATGACGACCACCTAAAGCCAGGCGGCAAATATGGGGCGTCATCATTCCGACAAATCCCACGGGGCCGCATACCGCCACAATCCCGGCAACCATCACCGACGCGGCGATGAACAGCCATGTGCGCGTCGCACCGACATTGACCCCGCGGCTATGCGCCAGGTCCTCGCCCGAAAGAAGATGATCCAAATGCGGAAGAAAAAAGGCGATAATCATCCCCCCCGCCAGCACGAGTGGAACCATGGTGGCAAAGTGTCCATAGCCGAACACTTCGATACCTCCCATCAACCATCGTACTATCTGAAACGAATGCGTGAAATTGCTTAGATATTGAAGAAACATCAACGAACTGGAGAATATGAAGCTGACCGCAATCCCGGCCAGCAGCAAGGTAAGCGTCGAGAAATCCCGACTCAGCGTTGTGAAGGCGTAGACCAACCCCATGGCGGCCATTGCACCCACAAAAGCGCCCAGGGGTACGACAGGCATGGCGGGCGCCAATCGATTGAGCCCGAATAGAATTGCGACGGCCGCCCCGCACGAAGCTCCGCTTGAAACACCCAATGTAAAAGGCGTAGCCAACGGATTTCGAAATACCGCCTGAAACACCATCCCGCATAGCGCAAGCCCACCGCCGGCAAGGAACGCCGTGAGTACCCGCGGCACACGAAGAGACCAAAATATCTCACGAACCGTCTGGTCCAGGCTTATCTCGGATAAGGCAATGAACTTCATTCCCACAAACGGAGCCGCCGCAATCACTGCTATCGCAACGGCCGCAAGCATGGTCGTCGTGGTTCCACTCAGCCGCTTCATAGAGCCCCTCCCCGCGGGACCACGATTCTACGAGAAGCGTCGGCGCCAACCGTTGCCACCTCGAAGCCGATATGGTAGATCTCCCGCAATAATTCCGTCCCGGCCGTGCTCGCACCAAGAGGCCCCGCGAAACGAACCTTCCCGTCGACAATGGCCAAAACATTTTCGTATCGCTCAATTGCCACATTAACATCGTGCGTCACTGTAACGATAGTTGTGCCGAATTGATCGTGGATCCGATCCAGTGCCGCCTGAAGCATCGCTTGGTGAAGAGGGTCCAGAAATGTCGCCGGTTCATCGAGCAGCATTACGCTTGTCCGTTGAGAGACCGCTCCGGCCAAGAGTACGCGCTGCAATTCGCCGCCGCTCAATGTCGCCATCGACCGGTGAGCTAGATGAGCCGTATCGGTAAGTTCCATGGCATGCTCCGCAATTCGACGGTCGCGGCGTGTGGGAACGGCAAAAAGTCCCCGATAGGGAAATCGTCCCATGAGAACATACTCTTCGACCTCGAATGGTAATCGGTTTCCTCGTGCCTGGGGCACATAGGTTATCAAGCGCGCCCGTTCCGCCGCACCATATCGCCCCACCTCTTTTCCATTGAGTGTGATCGAACCGCTCTGAACGGGAATCAGACCGGCAATGCACCGCACCAACGTTGATTTCCCCGCCCCGTTGCGCCCGATTATCGCCCAACGCTCACCGTGACCGATCGAAGCGGATATGTCGTGGAGTACGCCAATTCCATTATAGCCGAAAGAAAGGTGCGCTATTTTGATCATCATTGTTATTCATCGATCCCCGGCTGAAACCCGCCTTGAACGCTGTTCGATAAAATAACCCGCGAGCGAGCGTTCGTCGTCATTATAGCCGACAAACGGCGTCCGCACCGAACGGAAAGGCGAAAACCACGCCGTCAAAGCAATCCCGCTCGCGCCCGCGGCAAAGCTTATTGAAATAGGATTGAATGGGGTAATTAATCTAGACGACAAGAAAAGCCGCGGCAAGAACCGCAACCTCAATCAGCTCGTTGGCCGCGCCGATACAATCGCCCGTGATGCCACCGATACGCACCCGGCATTGCCGCGCGAATATGACCAAGGCGGCCCCGCCCGCCACCGTCATCACTCCGGCTCTCAGGGGACCCACAGCGACGACAACGCATAAGAGTACTAGTAGCGTAGCGACAATTACACTATACCGCGTTGTCTTCCCTTGCGTCCCAAACGATGCGGCCAATCCGCCTCCGCGAGCATTGGGCATGAATGCCGGAAGAATCGCTTGACCACACCGCGCCATAACCAAACCGCACATAATCACGATCACCGCACGCTGCTCGAACGCGATTCGCCATAACGCCGTCTTGAGCAGAAGATCGAAAACAATCGCCGTCACCCCAAAGGAACCCATCCGCGAGTCTTTGAGAATCGCCAGCACCTGTTCACGATCTCCGGCACCCCCAAATGCGTCGGCAACATCCCCGAGCCCGTCCAGATGCAGCGCTCCGGTAGCCCAAGTGACCAGTCCCAGCGCCGTGATCGCCGGGACAAGCGTGTCGAGCATAACGATTGTTTCCGCCCACCACCATACCCCCAATGGAATGAGCGACAGCAGCACCCCCACAACCGGAAACAAGAAGAGCGACCGCTCAAAATGGATAGTGTCTTTGCCGGGAATCGGGAATATGGTGAGAGTCCGAATCGCGGTTATTAGTGAATTCATGTGAACGGTACGCCGAAGTTCCATTGTTTTTTGTACTCAGACTTGACTATGGGGCAAGGGCAACGTGAAGT
>WJJU01000892.1 GCA_014729595.1 Chitinivibrionales bacterium | reverse complement strand
TTTGGGGCGATCGTAGTTGATTTTTTGCTCGACAAATCTTTCTACGGCAGGCTGAAGCCGATCTCGGAACGTTGGGATCCCAAGGCGCTGGGCATAAGTGGATTCAGCCGAGAAGAAACGCTCGGCTTCGAAGAGCCGCAAATCGTAATGAAAGGGTTTGCGGCATGGATTGCGGCCAACAGCAAGGACCGGCCCCTGTTTGTATCCGACAACAATGGATTCGACTGGCAGTTCATCAATTGGTACTTTCACCATTTTATCGGCGAGAACCCCTTTGGTCACGGTTCAATGAATCTCGGATCGATTTATAAAGGCTTTACCAATGACTTTGCGGCGAATTTCAGGCGCTTGCGGAAAACGAAACATACCCACCATCCCGTCGACGACGCACGCGGCAATGCGGAAGCTCTGCTGCGGATGAAAGCCGACGGACTGAAGATTAACCTCGGTTAGGCTACCGTCGCGTGCGGTCGTAGTCAACAATCTCGGAGGCACTTCATAGCTAATTATTTATGCAACCGCACCCATAGTTCCTCGATGAGTCCGGCCCTCCCCTCCGGTGCTTTGTCTTTTTCATCAAGTGCTTTGTCCTTATCTTCTACAGCACTATTTTTCTTTGCCGCGGCGTTTGGCGAGGGCCGTTATATCCGAACGACACTCAGTCGGCGATTCATTTTTTAGATGCATCGATGTTTCTTGCGAAAGAAAATTGAGAAAACGATCCATTCGTGGGATATTGCCGAAAGCGGCGGTTCAGCAAGATCGGTACCCTCCCTCACGTACTCGAAAATCGCATCGCAACTGAGATCGGCCGTCCGCACCTGGTTTTCGCGGCACACCCGAATGGTCGCCAAGCGGGAACACAAGAACTCATTAGCGGTGAGCGGGAAAACCGGTGGTCGTGTGGGTCTTGCTGGTGGCCGTATTTAGAAAAAGCGGCGAAAAATGCCATATTTGGCGCCGAATCTCGTCCAAGCGGGTATGTTTTTTGCCCTCTATTGGGACAAGGAGGCGGCTATGACTAAAAAGGTGTTGATCTATGGAGGATCCGGAGGAATAGGTTCGGCCACGGCAAGGGCTCTCCGTGAACGCGGCTATGGCCTTCACTTGGTTGCCCGAAACGAAGACAAACTCAAGGCAATCGCCGATGAGCTTGATGCGGACTATACGGCGGGTGATATAGGCGAAGAAGGCCTGTTCTCTCGCGTGGCAACGGAAGCCGGAGGACAACTGGCGGGCCTTGTCTATGCGGTCGGCACCATTCATTTGCGCAGATTCCAACAGCTTACCGAAGCGGAATATCTCACCGATTTTAAGATCAATGCCGTTGGCGCCGCTCTTGCCGTCCAGGCCTCATTGCCGGCCCTCAAGGAAAACCCCGACCCTTCTTCGATTGTACTCTATTCGAGTGTTGCGGCACTTCAGGGATTTTCACTTCATGTGTCGATGGGCATGGCCAAAGGGGCCGTCGCGGGCTTGACTCTTTCGCTGGCGGCGGAGCTTGCGCCACGTGTGCGTGTTAACGCAATCGCGCCTTCACTCACGCGCACGCCGTCGGCCGACCGCATCATACCCAATTCACAAATGAGCGCCGCCGTAGCGCGTCTTCATGCCTTACCACGACTGGGAAAGCCCGAAGATATTGCCGCGCTCACGGCGTTTCTCATTTCTTCTGAGGCTGACTGGATCACCGGCCAAATCATCAGCGTGGACGGAGGTCGTTCGACGCTTCGTCCCAAAGGTTGATTTGACCTACTGAGCTAAAAGCTTCCATTCAACACGACGATTTTTCTCGTGGCAAGCCTCATCGGGACAATTGGGGATCGCGGGTTGTTCTCGGCCGTACGAAGTGTATTCGATCCTGACGGGATCGATACCATAGCCCACTAAATATTCTTTTACCGTACGCGATCGATTCTCTCCGAGTCCCATGTTGTACTCATTGGTACCTCGCTCGTCGGCATGCCCTTCCAAGAGAAAACGCACGTCTTTATGTTCGGTCATAAATGCCGAGGCGGTTTCGAGAATTTGTATTGCTTCGGGACGCAGGGTATACTGGTCGTATTCGAAATAGATTGTATTGAAAACCTCTTTCATGGCAAGATCCATATCGACTGTCTCAAAAACGTCCTCATCCGAAGGGATGATTGTCGTTGGTTCCCGCTCTTCGATTGTTTCGGCAATCGGCTCCGGTTCAGGCTCCGGTGTTCCTATGTTTGTAGTCTTTTTCTGACATCCGCCTGCGAAAAAGCCGGCGATCACCACCACTATGGCGAGTTTCTTGGCGCCAAATCCCATTGTATGCTCCTTGGGTTGGGGGGGGGATAATCATAATTCACTCATTTAGAAGAAAATAAGTAAGAACCCGGACGGCTGGGCGGGCTCCATTCTCATGGATCATCGCGTTTCTTCTTCGGTCCCGTTTTCCTCCCGCCTCATCTCACGCCACTCATCCGGCGCGACCCCTGCATGATAACTGAAAATTTTAACGAACGCGTCGTAATCGGCAAAGCCGCCCGCCTTCGCCACGGATCTCAACGAGTCATCGGATTCACGCAACAGCTTTTTGGCGCTCCGGACGCGCATTTGCTCCAGCATACGCTCGAAGGTTGTCTCAAGTTCGTTGGCAAGGATCTCCCGAATGTCGTCACGCTCCATACCGGTCAAGCCGGCGAGTGCGGTGATGTCGAACGTGTGGTCGGTATGATGTTGCTCCATATAACCGACGATCTCGCGCACGCGCGGGGAATAGCCGGCTTGATCCAATCGAGCATAGCGGCGTTCGCGCCGGCCCGCCCGTATGTCCACCAGTATGAGCGAAGAGATGACGGCCAGTGCCGCAACAAACAAAAGCCCCAGCAATATTTTGAGGGCCGGCATACGTTGACTGAGCCTGAG
>WJJU01000891.1 GCA_014729595.1 Chitinivibrionales bacterium | reverse complement strand
GAGTCATGCTTCTCCAAAAAAGAATACCGCGCGGCAACACTTCGACATCGGTGATAATCGTCGCGCCGGTAGTGGTGAATCCGCTCATTATCTCGAAAAAGGCATCTGTAAAGCAACGGAAAACATGCCCCGTACCGCTCCCGTCGGTAGTAAAAAGCAAATACACGAACAGAGGCACGCACCCCATGAGTGTCAGAATTATCCACCCGAAGGTAACAATCGCAAAACCTTCACGCACTCCCGGTCCTTCCAATTCCTGACGCGGCAAAAAGACCAGGATGGTGCCAATGAAAAAGGAAAGGGGAATAGCGATTAAGAATCCCAGCAAGCGAACATCCATCACACTGTCGGGCCATACCAATGGCCTAGACTCAACGATGGCAATACATGCCGGCACCAGAAGAACCGCTGCCAGCACTTGCAAAAGCTTCCCTACCGCATAAGTCACGAAACGTCGATTCACGGATCCTCCCCCCTATTCACGCCCTTCAGAAGGCGCCGAAGGGATTAGCTTGGCCTTAAAAAGTTTGCGGACCCAGTTGCTGTTGCGCGGCTGACAAAATACCAGCACTTCATCACCCGGTCGAATTATTGTATTTCCGCCGGGGATTATCACTTCATCCCCCCGAACCGCTGCGCCGATAATCACCGACTTCCTCGAAAGACCCTCCACCGACCGTAGCGGTTTATCGACTATGCGACTATCTCTCTCCGCCACGAATCGCACTACTTCAACATCGACATTCTTCAATTTCAGTAGTGCACCGATAGGGACTTTGATAATGTTGTTGATAATAGTTTGAGCAGTGATCTGGCGCGGACTGATAATTCTATCGAGCCCAAGCGAATGGAACAATTCAATATGGCGATCCGTATTGCTGATTGCAATTACTTCGCGAGCCCCCTCCGCCTTGGCCAACAAACACGACATAACATTGTCTTCGCTATCCTTGCCGGCGGCGATAAAAAAGGCCGCACCCTTAACCTGAATATCCTGCAGCACCTGAACATTTGTACAATCGCCTTCAAGCACCTCTACGCCATCGAGTTCCGCAGCCGCCATTTCTCCGTGCTTGGGGTCGGGATCGACTAAAATTACCCGCTCACATAACTTCCGTACCGCGCGAGCAAGAAGAATTGCCGTGAGCGAATCACCCGAGATGACTACTTTGCGAAGCTTGCCGGTCGGCTGATTAACCATCCTTCTAAATGCCGGCAGCGACTCACTCGGCATGACCATGATCAGCTCATCACCCGGCAATATTCGTTCGGAACCGGTCGGTAGGACACTTTTACCGTCACGAATGATCAGCACCGCCAACATCGGCGAAGGACCGGTGAGTTCATTAAGCTCGGGAAGAGAACGATTGGCAACCGGCATATCGGCGGTGATGCGATAGCCGCGAAGATAGACGTTCTCGAATTGAAAATTAGCCGACTCCGTTACGCCGGGCAGTTCGAGATACTGCATCACTTTCCGAACCAGTTCCTCTTCGGGTTCGATTACATGGGTCACGCCCATTTCCTTAAGACTGACCGCGGCATGGGGATCGGTGTACTCCGTCGAAGAAATGCGTGCTATTCGTTTGCGAACCCCGAGCTGCTTCGCAAAATTACACACAACCAGATTCGTATCGTCTCGCGGTGTCACCGCGATCACCATGTCGGCTTTTCTAATACCGGCGTCCAGCAATGCGTTGGGACTGGCTCCCACGCCGGCAACCGTGAACGCATCGAGCCGACTGCTGAGACTTGAGGCCAATTCCGGGTCTTGTTCGACAATGGCTATGCTATCCCCTCGAGCCTTCAGGTGTTCAGCCAAACTAAGACCGACCGTACCGGCTCCTACAATAATGATATTCAGAAGAGTGCTCCTTGGCTGTTTCCTTGATTCCATGCCCTCGTCGAGCATGCCAGTAATCCTCCGGGGCCCCTACATCCGGCTCCGCGCACTCCCCTGCGCCGCGTCAGCCGCTTCCTTTCGATGGACGGTGCTTCCAGACGAATCAAAGAAAAATACATGCTCATCACCGCTCGACCCAACGGGCCAACAGTCGGGCGGCGTTCTATCGCCCATTTGCTTACCGGGACCGCACATACACTCGGCACTAAATCCGATCTGATTTTGACCTAAGCAGGGCAATTCTCTGCGGCAAATAGCGGCTTATCCGCACCAGTCTTGCCATTCCTGAAATCGCCGCTTAACCACCCGGGTTAAGCTAAGATATCAGAAACGCCAATACCGGCACGCCTCAACCACTCTTTATCCACATAGAATCGCTCAACTTAGGTTTGACTTTTCGTCCGATTTGCATGCATTTTTTCGATTCGATCCTATCATAACCGAAAAGCACCACCGATGCGCCGGTTGTGGAAGTCTCCGCGATTAGGCCCCGGGACACCAAGGTAAAAAGCGAGGCGTGAACGTGGGAACACAAAAGCCGCGGATTCGGCGTAATCATTCTTGCAATCGAGCGCGAGCAGGTACAATACTTCTACAAAAAAACGGCGGAAAAATCGCATGCGCGTAGTACTTCAACGCGTATCGCGTGCATCCGTCACCGTCGAGGGAGTAGTTGTAGGCCGAATTGGTCGCGGAGTGCTTCTTCTGTTGGGGGTTCACGATGAAGACGACACGGAGCAGGCCGATTTCCTGGCCTCCAAATGCGTAGATTTGCGCATTTTCCCCGGCGAAAACGGCAAAATGAACCACTCACTGCAGGAGGTGGGCGGAGAGATACTGGTGGTTTCGCAATTTACGCTTTACGGTGACTGCCGCAAAGGCAGAAGACCTTCCTACACGCGAGCCGCCGATCCCGAAAAAGGCGAGCGCCTCTATGAGTATTTCGTCAATAAACTCACTGAAATCGTGCCAACGGTGGAAACCGGCGTTTTCGGTGCCCACATGAATGTAGAAATTGTCAATGACGGACCGGTGACGCTGATTCTTGAGCGGTAGGCGGTAAGGAAACGAGAGGGCGCAATCGGGATATTGGGTTTTGCGGGCGTGCCCTCGTCCATTTTCACTCAAACTACCGAAAAATTCAAACCCTCTTGCGGCCGACAACAAATCCCGCCACCGACCGCCATGGATGCGCGCGATCGGCAAGGCTTGCCATCAACTCAAGCCTTATTTTTTCCGCTTGGGCTTCACCCAGTCGTGCGCGAAGACGGGAGCCGAGCGAACGGTGGGATTCCGCCGAGGATTCCCTGAACCAATGTTCTATTTCTCCGTGTTCGATATATCGCTTTCCGGTGAAGGGAACTTCGAACGTTCGCACCTCCAGTTTGTCGATTGAATCCAATTCGCGGGATATTGCTTCCATTGAATTGTTTAATGAGGGATGTGTGGTCTCACCATAGATTTCTTCTTCCACATCTCTAAGGGTATCGCTCAATTCCGCTCGGCTTAGGGTCACCAACTCCGATAAGCGCTGACTACGCCCCGTAAGTGTCTCGGCGATTGCAATGGTGCCGTTGTCGGTCATAAGTTCCACCAAACGCCCGAGTTGGCTTGCCGACTCGCCACCGAGAATATTGCGCCCGACAACCGCATCGAATCGTACTTCTCCACCTGTTTCGCGTTTTAGATTCTCGTAAAGATCGGCGAGTGTGGAGCGAATTATCTGCGGGCGATGAAGCGGCTGGAACCGCCGGGCCAGCATGGACAACGTTTCGTATGCGCGATCGTCATGCGTGACCGCCCAGACCCCGCCGTCGGGCGCTCGCCGCGCCGCTTCGAATGTAAGAAGGCCCGTACGGGCATTAATATCGAGAACCAAGCCGGTGCGCCCGATCTCGGCGACCTCGAGCAACCGGTCACGAACCTGCCCAAGCCGGGCGCCACCCGCTCCGCCTGTTCGACGTTTCCACTGCGAGTTCATCGCTCCGGTAGTTTTTTCGGTTGTAGCGATGGATTCTCCGCCGAGTACGTCATACTCCGCCCCTTCGGCCAAAGCTTCGATCTGAGCCTCGCGCCGCCGGCGGACCTGGTCTCTTATACGTGCCTCATATCCTTGATCCGAAGGATCGTAAAACATTCTTCCCTGTAGTTGGTCCGGCAGGTATTGTTGAGCTACCCAATGATCTCGGTAAGCGTGAGGATAGAGGTATCCTTTGCCGTGCCCAAACCCCTCACCGTCCCGGTTGGCGTCGCGAAGGTGGTTGGGAACCTCATCGTTACGCTCTTTCGAAACAGCATCGAGTGCGTCAAAGAAAGCCATAGTTGTGTTGGTCTTTGGGGCCGTGGCGCAATAGAGGCACGCATAGGCAAGATGATAGCGCCCTTCGGGCATGCCAACATAATCAAAGGCGCGGGCCGCATTCACAACGGTGCCCAGAGCGTTCGGATCAGCCATCCCTATGTCTTCACCGGCAAAAATCAGCATTCGCCGAAAGAGAAAACGGGGATCTTCACCCGCATAGACCATCTTGGCCATCCAATAAAGTGCCGCATCGGGATCCGAACCGCGTAATGATTTTATGAATGCCGATATAATATCGTAATGTGCGTCGCCGTCCTTATCGTAAAGCACCGCCCTGCGCTGAATCGATTCCTCCGCAACGCGTCGAGTCAGATGGATTCGTCCCGAAGAATCGGGTTCCGTCGTTTCCACCGCAAGTTCCAAGGCGTTAAGCACACCACGCGCATCGCCGCCGGCTACGCGAACAAGATGCTCAAGGGCGTCCTCATCGGCAACGACGGTTCGATTTCCGTACCCTCTTTCGGGGTCTTCCAGCGCCATACGCGCCACCCTCATCAGGTCTATATCGTTGAGCCCCCGAAGTTGAAATATTCGCGAACGGGATACCAGCGCCTTGTTCACTTCGAAATAAGGATTTTCGGTGGTCGCACCAATGAGTATCAGCGT
>WJJU01000890.1 GCA_014729595.1 Chitinivibrionales bacterium | reverse complement strand
TCAAGGGGGTCGTAAAACCTGCCGGAGCGAAGGTGCTCATCCGCGGCAAGGCCGTCGCGGTATCGTCGAACGGCTCGTTTAAAACGGTCGTCCCCGCCCCCAACGATCCCGGTGAATATACGCTCAATGCCGAAGCTGCGCATGCGGGGCGAGTCAGGCGTGTACAGGTTGGATTCGAGGTAAGGGCGCTAAAACCGCGAAATCTGAAACTTGAGCTTATCACCCCCATTGAAGGCTTGCGAATCGATCGCCCCCGCATTCGGGTGGCCGGGAAGGTTACGCCCGGGGCGTCGGTGGAAGCGGGAGGGGTCCGAATACCGGTTGACGCCGCCGGGGCATTCGCAAGCGAAATCCCCATTCCCGATGAAGAAGGGAACGTGACCTTGGAACTTGAGGCTACTCTCGGCGATATGAGTGTCGTTCAGACCCGCGCGGTTGAGTACCGTCGCCCCGAAGAACCCCTTGCGATCGAAATACAGTCTCCCGCCGGCGGTCTGGAGGTGTGTCGTACCATTGTCACGGTGGGTGGCAGGATTCGTCCCGTTGATGCTGAAGTTTCGGTTAACGGCACGATGATGGCGGTGCGCAACGGTTCTTTCCGAGGTGAGGTGATGATCTCCGCCGATCCGGGCGAGCACGATATCGTGTTCGAGGTGTCGGCCGACGACAAGAGCTTGAGCGCCACGCGAACCATACGATTCGAGCCCGCGGGAAAGCGGTGCAATACCGATCCGCCCGATCTTCGCGGCCGTCTTCCGGTCCTGGCGTCACAACGCACCTTGTGGTTTACCGTCTACGACAAAACCATTGGCGATGAAATTACCTTTTACCGCGAGATTGACGGCTCGCGGGATTCGGAAACCGGACGGCCCAACGCTCGTTTCAGGCTGGATCTTGAAGAAGGAGAGCATAGCTATTCGGTTTATGCGGAAGATGCGGCCGGGAATCGTTCCGCCGTAAGATCGGCCACCGTCCGCTATCTTCCGGCGTCCACACCCGTGACAATCCGCCGCCGTCGTCCCGCTTCGGCCCGAACCACGCTGGGTGTTCCTCCCGGAAGGCCCACGGCGGAGGGGGATCTGCCGTTCAAGCCCTCGTACGCCGTCGAGTTCTCCGTGGAAAATCTGCCCGATGATGATCCCTCGTTCCTGAAAGAGGTGGTAATTTCCAACGATCATGTTGGCTGGAGCGACAGGGCCGGTCTTATCGACGTCGATTTCGATTTCGATGTTCCGCTGAGGCGTGGTGGGAACCATATCGTAGTTGAAGTCAGGGACATTAACAATAGAGTGATTCGGGACGAGTTCGACATTATCGTTCGATGAGCGTCACGAGATTGGTGTCGTTAAACACCATTTACGGCTTTGTCCGCAAAACACCCGGGAGAGTGCGGCACATGGGGCATAACTTGCTGCCGGCGTTGCTGTCGATCGTCTGCCTTATTACCGTGGAGTCCTCCGATCGGTCACCGTCGAATTACGAGTCGCGGGACCGTTTTGACTTCGCCGCCGTCAAAGGAAACGGGAGCGTCGGCCCATGTTTGCCGACCGCCGGGGGTGACAGCAAGGTGGAAGCGGTCGCCTGTCAAGATGCAATTAAAGACTCGTCCGATTTAGTGAGCCGTGGAAGGCGAGTGAGTTCGGCTGATGAAGCCGATACCGTTGCGCGGGCCGCCGAGCGGGCCGATCGTGAGCGTCGGGATTCCTCCGCATCTTACGACAAGCCGACGGGGAACACTCCAGCCTACGCCGTAGAGATCCCGTCCGGCGTTCTGTTCGGTGAGTTTGCGGAGCGTGACGGTCCGTTCTTGATAACCGGCAGTGTTATCGTTCCGGCGGGTCAGATTTTGAAATTCGGGCCCGGCTGTAAAGTTTATTTCGGCGGTGATTACCCTACCTTAACCGTTTTCGGCCGGATAATTGTCGAAGGTGAGGTCGATAATCCGATCGTATTTCAGTCGGCGAGCGGGGATCCCAAACCGTGGGACTGGGATCGTATATATATTCGCAGCCGAAAGCGGGCCGAATTCAAGCACTGTGTGGTTCGCAACGCAAATTATGGTATTGTGCTGGAAAACAGCGCGGCGCTAATCGAGAATTGCATATTCGAGAACAACTCCCTTAACGGTCTGGTGGTCGAAAATTCCGAGGTGGTCTTGCGGAAATGCACGTTTCGTAAGGGCCATGTGTCGGCGGTTTTCTGTCGGGCGGGAGCGATTGTCGCCGCCGAAAGCCTTTCCGTAAAGGGTAACATAACGGGAATCGCATGCGGTGACAAGGCTCATTGTAATTTGACGGGCGGTGTAATATCCGGCAATCGCACCGGTCTGGTCGTCCGCGAAGGGGCGTCGGTGCCGATCGTCGGGACCGATGTTACGCGCAATAAAATCGGCGTGGCAAGCGAGCGAGAGATTCCGGGCAAATCCGCGGAGATGGTATACGGTAACGGTGTCGATCTCAAGCGGGTTACACCGGATGCGATGGCAGAGATTCTTAAGCCGCCCGAGGTAGTGGAGTCGATTATTCTGCCTGCCGGCAAAACCGTCATACGTACCGCAAGCGATTTCGAGCCGGGTTTCAGTGCGCTCAAAACGCCTCGCCGTCCCACCGCCGGCTTTATCGGTAACGTTACCGTCGGTTTTTCGTATTTTCGGCCCGAAACGATGGAGCGGCTCGATTCGACGGATGCCGACGGCGTGCCCGTCGATACCACGATTCTGCAAAATTATTATATCGGCGAGCATACCGATAGGTGGTACGGGGGATTTCAACCGGAGCTTACGATTTTCGCCCAAGGTAAGAATGGTAACACCGACATCAACCTCAATATGTCTTTGCGGGCGAATAGCTGGCTTGATACGCCGGGCAAGATGCGCAAAGAAGCTTTTACTCTTGCGGTGAACCGAGGAAATCAGTCGCTTTTGGTGGGCGATTTCTACGAGAACAACTCCGAACTCAGCATCTCTGGGCGTGAGCTTACCGGTTTCCGCTATACCGCCGAAACGGTGGAGATGGGACGAGGTATAAAGCGGTTTTCTTTTAAGCTGGCCGGAGGAGAAAGCGAAGTCGCGAGGGATTCGGGCGCTCATGAGTACGACCGTGTCGAGGTCGTCGACTCAGGTTTTTCGGTACGTCAGCAACTCACCTATTTGGCTTCCGCTTCGATTAAACCCACTCTTTTCTCCAAAATCCGCGTGGGAGCGATTGTCTCGCGAGACCAAACGGACGAACCCCTTTTTCGCAAGCCGATTGCCGATCCCGGAAGTCCCGATCCCGTTGCGGCGCAGATGGGGGTCATTGATGGAAATGTTTTGCTGTTGGATGGAGAATTGGAGTTGACGGGAGAAATTGCCC
>WJJU01000082.1 GCA_014729595.1 Chitinivibrionales bacterium | reverse complement strand
CATATAATGCAAACGAGCGGCTCTATTACGCCGTTGGAGGGCCGATGGAAGTTCCTTATCAAATGGTGAGTCAACTCGATCAACGGTATCGCGACAACATCACCGTCATTTCGCACCACCCCTGGAACGATAACCATGCCCATGACAACAGCCATACCTGGGACGACTTAACGACGCTATGTCAATCGATTCACATATCCGACCAGAACGTGCCGGTGTGGAGCGACGGCAAAGATGCGTGGCTGTGGCTGAAACAAAAAGGCGGTAAGTATGAGTGGCTGTACAACAACGATCCCTTTACCGACAAATGGGACGGCTCCGACGCCGGCATACTTTACTATATAATAACCGGGCGGGGTAATGAAGCGGCTACGATGGATGACGTCAAAAACATTTTCGGCGGAAATCACTCATGTAACGGCAACACTCCAGTGGTGACCGCGATTTTTACCACCGATCCGGGCCAAGGCGAAATTCCGCTGACCGTTCAGTTCGATGCATCACAATCTTTCGGCGATGGCCTTACCTATGCGTGGGACTTTGGCGACGGCTCCACCGGTAACGGCGAAAGGGTGTCTCACGTTTTCACCCAAGCCGGTACCTATACCGTTACACTTACGGTATCCGACGGCGGCGAGACAAGCACTAAAACCATGAGTATTCACGCGCGGGAACCCGGCGCCACCGCGAATGGCGTCGCCTACGAGTATTTTGAGGGCGTCTGGATGAACCTGCCCGATTTCGATGCCCTAACGTCTTCATCGAGCGGTACGATGAGCAATTTCTCGATCGACTCGTGGTCGTCTTCCGGGTTCGGCGTTGCATTCACCGCCTATGTCTTCATTGTTCAGGATGGAAATTACACCTTCTACACATCGTCCAACGACGGCACCAAACTGTACATAGACAATACGCTGGTTGTCGACAACGACGGGCAACATACGGCCACGGAGGAATCGGGCGTTATTGCTCTAACCGAAGGGTACCACCCGATTGCTCTTGACTATTTCCAGAACGGCGGCACTACGGCTCTCGATGTTTCGTACGAGGGGCCCGGAACAAACGGAAAAATCAGCATCCCCAACGAGGTACTTTTCCTTGAAGAGCCCTCGGTCAAGGGTATCAATCCGAGGAGTTCACTCCCACTCATGGAGAATTCTCGTCAACGAACCGTGCGGGTGTATGATGTACTAGGGCGTGAGATCAGGACCTTGACCGTGAAGGGTGCGCGTTCGATCGAGCCCCACTTAGGCACAACGTCTCACGGCGTCATGATACTTGTTGACGACAAACACGGAGTGAAGCATGTACGCATAAAAAGGTAGCGCTGTACCTTCGCGTAACGAATTTGTATCCCCGGGCAATGATACCGACTACCGGTATCATTGCTTTTTTTTATGCGGTCCGCGGCTTGTCGGTACGTATACACCCATTGCCTCAAAGCCTTATTTCAAAACGGCCGGTTGCCCATGTGCGCACAATAGCCGTCGCGCTTCCCAACGATACCGCTAAACGATTGATTTGACATGCTTTTTGCACTGCTTAGTCCATCGTCAATCACTATTCCGACATCACCCACATCATTCCAAAACGAGGAGGATTCCAATGAACAGAGCGGTCATGGTGGCGGTGTTAGTGGGGGCACTGACTTTAACATCGTGTAATCGAGTTCTCGATTCCGATCCATACAGTCCCGCTCCACCGCCACCGCAGACGATTCCACCGGATCCCGAAGTCCAATTGAACTACTATTTCGGCAATCTCCACAGTCATACCGGATACTCCGATGGTATCGGTACTCCCGACGAGGCATTTGATTGGGCGCGCTACATGGCCGGGTACGATTTTTACGCGATCACCGACCACGGTGAGCTTCTTACATCGTCACAGTGGCGCTCGATCGGGAGGAGCGCCGATGCGAAAAATGTGGACGGTCAATTCGTCGCGCTTCGCGGGTTTGAGTGGACCCATCCCCGATACGGGCATATTAATGTTTTGAACACAGCTTCATTCACGAGTGTTGTGCTTACTTACGATCCGGATGATTTTTATGCTTGGATAGACAAGAATGACGGGCTTGCCCAGTTCAACCATCCCGGTAGAGAGTCGGCGAGTTTCCAAAATTTCGCATACCTCGACAATGCCTACGACAACTTTTTCGCGATCGAAACCGGAAACGGTAGCCGCGGCAACAACAACGGATTATACACACCGTTTTTCGGAGCGGCACTCGAAAAAGGCTGGCGCCTCGCACCAACAAACAACCAGGACAACCACACGCTGAGCACCAATTCTCACAGGACGGTCATCATTGCCTCCGCACTCACCCGCGACGACCTCATCGAGGCTATGCGTGAGCGCCGCCTTTACTCGTCGGACGATCCGAATACGAGGCTTTCGTTCAAATCCGGTAACTTCCGAATGGGTTCGAACATCGTCGGCGCCCCCGGTATGTATACGTTCAACGTAGTAGTCGACGATGATGAACCGATTACGAAAATCGAACTACTCAATAGGGCGGGTACTATTCTCGACACGCATGTTCCCCCCTCCGGACAGACCGACGTATCGACCGTCTTCTCAATTGAAGTAGAGGAAAATGACTGCTTCTATGTAAAGGTGTACCAGGACGATACCAATAACGATGACACGGAGTATTCGCGGCAGATAACGATCGGGGCGCCGATTTGGATTTACCCCGGGTAACGTTGTCTCAATGCCGATAGTATTTCTTTCGGATTCACAACCATGCGGCCGGTCGAGAGCTTAGCGGCCGGCTTTTTCGCAAAGCCGACATAGACGACCTCTTGCCGCGGATAACCTTCCCCAATGCCACTCGGCACCGACGCCTTTGCATCGCCATTTCCACGCTTTCACCCTATCGTTGTAAAAGTTTCTCGGTATTCAAGCGTAAGGCGGGGCGGAGAGGGCTTATCGGGTCCCGCCAACGATATGATTGGATACCGAGAGGCTTTCCCAGAGGGTGAAAATCCGTTAAACATAAATTGAGATTTCCGGATTTCACCGATGGTAAAATCCGGAATTAGATATAACCTTGGCCATAACTCCAAATAATTCAATTGCTTAAATACATGTCAAACCGGATTTTTACGCAGCGATAAGATTTACTCTTCCACGCTCACCGCCCAAGCCCCACCAACCCATCGATTGCGCGGCATTTTCGCTTCCCAGACCAGCATCCGCCTTCCGTCCTCAGCCTGCTTTTTACGAACATCCAGCGAAAAGCTATCCAGATCAGCCACAAGCATTTCTCCCTCGTGATAAAGAGTTCCTTCCCTGAAAACAAGCGTATGCGGCGAATCATTCTCCTTTTCACGGTATTCCAAGGCGTTTTTGCGCCACGAGACCACGATTTCGATCTCTTTAAGGACGCCTGATACCCCCGCGCGCACAAGAATCATCTCTTGGATGCCTGCCGCATGGCGCGTGTTCCACGAGAACCCCTTGATCATCTCCCCATAGGCGGTGAAGAGTATCAAAATCATGGTTCCGGTAACCGCCGTCGCAATCACCAGCTCCACGAGAGTCATACCCCGCCGGCCTCCGATCGTTCTCATGGCCGTTCCATCCGATAGATCACGGCTTCTCCCACTACGTCTCCACCAGATGAAATGCGAACACGGTACTTATTGAGCCCACTTCCGGATCTACTGATACGAATTTGGTATTCGCGCGGTCCCAATCTCCGCTTTTCCACCGGCTTCACTTCGTTGGGATATAGCTCCACCGCAACGGCGGCCTGCTCTATAAGGCTTGCCGCAACAAGAGCGTCTTGCGCTTTTGTCATGCCGGTTCCCGTAGTCACCCTTCCCAAAAGCGGCACCACAACAAGCAAAAAAATCGAAAGTGAAACCAGGGCTTCAAGAAGCGTATGGCCGCTACGGCACCGCTTGTCCGCATACAAGCTTGCTTCAACAAGCAATTTTCGCTTTAGCTCTCGACCCGTATCCATCGTGTTCCTCGTCGTGCATTCGTCATATCACCGCATCAAGGTCACCTGGGCGGGTGGCTTGCCAAGAAGAGGGAAGACAAGTTCTTCGTAAGGGCGCTCAAGAACACAATCAAAGAGCGTGTTGATATGAGTGCTTCTGTGGTGAAAGGTGACTATCGAACGCGCCCAAATATGCCCGCGAACATGAGCTTCCTGTAAATCAATATCGCCATCGGTAATAAGGCACCCCTCCACTCGAGATCCTTTACCAATGGCTATCGATGCGCCCCCCGCAACACCTTGACTATTCGTATCGGTCTCACTGTAGCAGATAACATGACCGGCAACATTCGCTTTTTCGGAAAAAAACACTCCCCCCCCCGAAGTCGACCCGGCGACTCGACGACGGGATACCCAAATCGAAATCGGCCGAAACTCGGCTCCGCGACCAACCTTGATCGAATCACCGCAGAAAAATTGCGATGCATGTTTTCCGCCTACGATTGCCATGACCGTGTCGGCATAAAAAACGCACCGCTCAGTGGTACCTTTGGTTACGGTAATCCGCTCAGACAAAAACATAGAGCCGAAACACGACGCCTTTTCGGTCAGTGTAATAGTGCCCGAAGCTATAATGGTCATGTCGGCCATGGTCCCGCCGGTTATGAGGCAATCACCCAGAATTACCAGACGCGGTTCACGAAGCAGACTGTCGGACTCCGTTCCGATGGAAAGATTCCCTCTAATCGCCGTGTCGTCGGCAAGCGCCGTCGCAATACGCTCTCGACAACGCTCCATAAAGTCCGACAACGGTGTAATATCGAAAGGGAGCGCGGGAGATTCACTGTAGGTGGTCCAGTTCCGGTACCCACGAACGGGCGTACGCCTCGCTCCGCGAACAACCGAGCCGTGATGCAACACGACGGTCCCGTCGATACGCGATGAACCCATTAGCCTGAGTCCGCCGCTGTGGCCGCTGATCGTAAGGAGTGGCTTGAGACTCGGCGGTAAATCCCGCCCCAACAGGCCCTTGAGTTGGTATTTCTTTCTAAGACGGATTCCCGTACTGATCACCCGCGAGAAGACTCCATGACGAAAGCATTGGATGTTGATCTCACCAAATGCGGGGACAGGTTCGGAAAATGCCTCAGTTTCCCAGTAAAGATCATGACCGTCACCGCCATTCAGAAAATATTCCGTTCTCTCCAAGCCGGATTGCGCAAGCAATCGGGCTTGGGCTCTCTGTAGGTGTCCGGCGGCAAGAGTCCGCACACGTGCGGCGCTTGTGAGCGAAATTGTGAAAAGAGTCCCCGCTACGGCGAGCACTAAGAGAACCAGATAGAGAGTATAGCCCGATGCGTCGTGCCGTTTGGCGTGGATACCGCGGAGGGCTAATCCGCATACGCCCCTCGACTTCGGATCACTTCTCAATCCGGAATTCCTTCCCCGCATACCGTATGACTACCGCATTTTTCTCTACCTTTTTTACCGTAATACCCCCGGCCAGCTCGTGTCCCGCCTTTGCCGCCGTACTCGACCCGTCCGGCAGCCTCAGCATAGCCATCGGAGTGGCGGGATTCCATAAGATACCCGTAATCCTAATTTGTGGAGGCTTGAGCGGAGGCGGCGGTTTGCGAATTCTTTTGCGCTTGACGGCGCGCTTGCGGACAATGGGCTTTGGTTTTGGTTCAGGTTTATGCGCCAGGAACGGGCTCCGCCCCTTTTTAACATAGCGGGCAACCGGCAACGCGGCGATTCTCGGGGTTTCGCGATGCGTGACCGGATCAAGCACTCCCTTGTGTCCGCCGCCACTCCCCATAAAGCCGCTGATCAACAGGTATACATCCCACGCGTACAGTGGAATCGCGACCGCGATGAGAGCTATAAGGACAACTTTTCGCATTTTCATTGCCCTTCCATGACCACGAAATCCAAATACAGGGTTCCTTCATCCTTACCGTTTTTGTTCAACAGCGCTTGACGAACACGGGTAGCGTATTCACAATTTTCTACGCCGTCGATAAGTTTACCGATAGATTCATACGACCCAAGCCCGTTGAGCATGATCGGTATTTCGACCACATCGCCAACGCTGATCGGCTCACCGATCTCGACTTTTGATACGTTGCAGTTGGCGGAATCCGCCAGCGTATATACTTTTTCGACCACCTGCGCTTCCCGAAACGCTTTTTGGTTCTCGAATGAGGCAAGAAGGCTATCGATACGCTTCGCTTCGTCTTGTAAGGTCGCCAGTTCTCTGGGCAGCGTTTCGGCACGTGTCGCAACGGCCATATCCGCGCGAATTTCGGCGATATCGGCCAAGCGCGCACACGACGTCGGAATGATTAAATACCATATAACCGCAAGTAGAGCTATAAGCCACAATCCCAGCGCAAAATACCACCGATGAATGCTTATGGTATCTCTTATCCTCATTGAGCCGGCTTCCACTCCCCGCTAACCTTGAATCGCACCACCTTCCGCCCCCGCCTTCCCCGCCCAAGCGTGGTTTGCTCGCTGTACAACATGCGCACGTGTTTAACACCCGCCACTTCACCAAGCCGTTTCATCATCTCTGGAATCGTTGCCGTCGATTGGGCCATAGCGAGCACCTCGAGATCCCAAGAATCGGCGCCCTTTTCCGAAAGAGATATCCGCTCCGCCCATATTCCTTCCGGAAACACCGTCTGAAGTTCTCCGATCATATAGGTTACGATGCTCTCTCTGCCGACAAAGCGTGCTTTACGCCGAAAAAGCTCCATAAGCGAGTCACGAACGGCCGTATGGCGATCGAGTTCGCTAATTTGAGCGCGCACCGGCTCCAGCCTACGCGCAACCGCCCTTTCCGCGGTCGCAACGGTTGCCGTTCCCAACCCAACAAGCGCGGCACCCACCAAAACCACCCACAGCGCCGCGCGCGCAACCTTCAGAGCGCGTCGACGCGTACCGGCGAGCACCAGTGATGAATGCGTGTCCTCATACGGCGAAAATTCAAGGTGCGTGTCTTCGTGCAGCGCCAAAGCGTAGGCACGATGATATCGGGGAGATACCCCGTCGATTACGGGGGGCGGCAGTATTTCGTAGCCTTCAACCACAAGCTTTTCCGGCAACACCCGCCCGTCCAATCCCGGTGCCGCTACAATTGTACGAGTCGCGGCACGGGCAAGGGAGTTGCACAGACCGGCAAGCCGGCGTCCTTCCTGCTCCGGTTGAGCTTCGAGTTCATCGCGAGTGGGCCAGAAGGTCAGCAGGCGCTCGAGAAAACCCTCGGCCACATACCCAATCGACGTCCCCTCCGCTCCACTTGCAATCAGGATGAAAGGTTCCCGTATGTAGTTCGCGTAGAGCCGTGCAAGACCCCATAAGGATACGGACAGCGATGCAAGTACATAAGAGTCACCTCGAATGCGCTCGATCGTTTCTTGGAGCTTCTCTTTTTGTATGGTCGCGGCATACACGCGGCTTTCATGAACGGCCCATTCGCTCACAACCTGATCGGCGGTCAATCCCCGCGGGATGATACGCTCCTCGTTGCGATCCAGCCATAGCTCGGGCTCTTCGCCTTGAAGATCTTCGGATATGAGCGTCACCGGCGTGAGGCCTAAATCCGCATGTATCGGTACCGGGCGCATGAGATCCGACAAGCGAGGCATGCAATCCCCGGCAAAGAGTATTCGACACATCTCGCCGTCTTGCGCGATTAACACATAGGTGCTTAAATCACCGTCTCGCGCCACCCCCCAATGGAGAGAACGGCGGGGATTGAGCGTCGTAAAAAGGTTGCGAAGTTGCTGTTTCATGCTCTGAGTATTTCCAATGCAAGTGACAAGCGTGTTCATTCTTGCGGAGAATCAAGCTCCGGTCGATACTCCACCTTGACTTCATTGGACCCTTTCAACTGTTCGCCTTCGACATCGACAAAAACCCGGTAATAGTACTCCCCCCCACTATGCAACGTGTCCAGCCGTCGTGCCATGGGCTGTTCCCCTTCTTCGTACCTCAACGGATCAGGGATTAAAATGCCTTTTGTATTAGTCACGCCCGAAACCGTATCACGATACACCACGTACCGTTGGAGTGCCTCGCCGATGTACTTTTTCCACGTAAGTTGAACTATTGAGTCGGAGATAAACGCCCCATCATATAACCAAACAGGGTAGTTCACCACTTCATTGCTCCCAACAAACCGGCCGGCATTGGTATACAAAAACAAGGTGATGTAGTACTGAGCGAGAGTATCGATTTTTAGCGTGTCCGAAGTGGTTTCGGGAGAAAAAATGCTTTTCCGACGGCTTGATCCGGTGTCAACGTTGGGGTCGGTGCTCCAGTGAATTTGGTACGATCCGAAATCACTTGTGTCGAGTGTGGTTTTGTCCCACGCGAGCGCCACCGAGCTATCCGTAACGTTTTGGAGAGTAAGGGTTACGGAATCCGGCACGGTTGCCAAGGTTGTAAAGGAATCCAGGTTACTCGCACTCCAATAACCCAGAGAGTCTACCACGAACACGCGAGCATAGTACGTGGTGCTGTCATCTAAGCCGGTAAGAGTATCGAGCGTATCGAACACCGCGCCGGCGTCGCGGTCAAAGAGAGAATCGAACGGGGCCGTGCCGCGGCGTACGACATAGTGCATAAAATCATGATTATGGTTTTGTGTCCACCTGAGCACCGCCGAGCTATCCGTCAATGAAGCCTCATCGATATCGATTGTGACCGAATCGGGCTCGGGGCGACGGGTAGTGATGAGAACCGTGTCGCTGCCGAGGATGGCTTCGCCGTATTCGTTCAGCGCGGATACCGAAAGTTCATAGGTGGTTGACGAGCGTAGTGTCGTGATTGTTTCTGTTGAGTCATCGTGTACCTCGACTGCCGTCATTCCCGCGGTACTTCCGGAGTCGACGTCATACGATGTATCACGCCAAAACACCCGGTATCGTTTGCCCGACCGGCTATCGGACCACGATACAATCGCCGAAGTATCGGAAATTGAATCGGCCTTAACGAATATGCGACGGTAAGGATCCGGCAATGTTGTCGTATCGACAACGGCGCTCGGCGCCGTTTCGCCCCCTGTCGTGTGAACGATGACCCGAAAATGGTATAGCGTACTCGGCTCAAGATTCCAGATCGTTTTTTGCGTATCGCGTGCATAGGTAAGCGTGTCCGCAAGGGTATCATTGATATCGATAATGTCGTTTTCTCCGTAGCCGTAATATACCGAGTATTTTGCAAAGTTGCTTTTCTCGTATTGCGACCAGCGAAGTGTCACGGAATTAGCACTTACACCACTGATCTGCAATTGAACCGATTCCGCTTCGCCGGTTTCGAGAAGATCGTAATCCGCGCAACACAAAAGCGTGCAAATTGTCGACATCAGCATTGAGAGGTATGTCCTCATGGCTTTTCTCCCTGCTCTTTAGGCTCGCTGAGCGTATCGGCTTGCTCGCGCCGTTGCCACGGCCAACGAATTTTCTTTTTTTCTTTCGTTTCATCGTCGGCGTTTTCGTCCACCGCCTCGGTCGCTATTAGCGTAGTCACCTCGTTTCCCTTCTCTTCTCGCCGCTCCTCTTCCCGTTTTTCGCGCCGATTTTCCCGCCGCTCCTCAATGCGTCGGCGAAGCCTGTCGGGGTCGTGTTTATCCAACATGCGGTTAATTTCGTCACCAAAGTAGTCATCGGGCGACACGGTCCCTTCATCGCCGTAATACACGTGCGGCGTCAAGAAAATCATCATCTGCGTTTCGACTTTGGCGAACTGTTTGTCCGAAAAGAGCCAACCCAGAATAGGGATACTGCTCAGAAACGGCACCCCCCTTCCTTTAATTATGTTCTCGGTCTGGCGCTGGCCCCCTAAAACGATTGTCTGACCGTCACGAAGACGCACCATGGATTCGAGTACGCGAGTATCCACATTGGGCGGGCTGTTGGGATCACCGCCGGAACGCGGGATATTGAATTCCGGGCGAATTTCCACCATTACATAGCCGGAGTCCATCACCCACGGCGTCACCTGCAACTGCGTATTAAATTTGAGAACTTCAAACCGCTCATCGGTTCCCACCAAGTTGTCGGTGTTGCCACCGGGCGCGATCGTCTCTTTGGTGAGTTTATAGT
>WJJU01000889.1 GCA_014729595.1 Chitinivibrionales bacterium | reverse complement strand
GAACAGGTTGCTGCGCTCTTACCATCACGGCGTATCCGACGATCTCTATGCGGTGGTACGCCACGTGATTTCCGCTTGCGCACCCCAGACTCTTGCGCTCGTTGGTTTCAGCCTGGGCGGCAATGTAATCATGAAATACTTGGGCGAAAAAATTTTTCCCATTCCAAAGGAATTGCGGTGCGGAGTCGGCATTTCGGTGCCCTGCGATTTGGAGGGATGCGCCGAACGCCTGGCGGAAAAACGCAATGCTTTCTACCAACGTTATTTCTTTCGGCTGCTCCGTCGGAAAGTGCAAGCCAAAATGGCCCTCTTTCCCGGCCAAATCGACGATCGGGCGTATGATACGATACGCAACTTTCGAGAACACGACGATCTCTACACCGCCCCGCTTCATGGATTTAAAAATGCCCTCGATTATTGGCACACCGCCGCTTGCGGCCGATATCTGGAAGAGATCCGCGTTCCCGCTTTAATAATCAACGCCGCCGATGACCCATTTCTTTCAGAAAGAAGCTACCCGAAAGCGCAGGCGTCCACCAACGAACATCTGTTTCTCGAGATACCGCATCATGGAGGCCATTGCGGCTTCGTAACCTTCAACGGTACCGGTGAATACTGGGTTGAGCGCAGAAGCGCCTCGTTTTTGGAAATGTACGAGCCGACATAACACTCCACTCCAGCACTTCGAGGGCCTCTATGGCCTCAGTGATCCCGGTAGCGAAGCCGGCACCTGTTCCAAAATGATACTACCGCAGTTTGCTGCATCATGTGATACAACTGTTCCCGCTCCACAAACCCGATACCATAGATATCGCGGCATTCATTTCCCTCTCATTCGAACTGCCGCGGAAAAGGCACATTCTTTGCTTTTATTCTCAGTTTCCCATACATTCTTTGAAGCGCCGAATTGGGGAAGTTTAGAGAGAAGGGAGAGGTTATGGTCGGTATGAGATTTAAGCAACGCAGAAGAGACCCCAAGACACGGTCTTTAGAATTCTGTCCCGCGTGGCTTGAGTTGCCGGAGGGTAACAGGCAGCTCTATATGGTTGATCTGTCGGCTAAGGGCGCAAGGTTCAGAAATCCCCTTGCCGGACACCCGCTGCCGGTACGTCCCGAACAAGAGGTCGCCGTTACGGTCAAGACTCCCTACGGCCGCTCCCGGTGCATCGGCAAGGTTAGCTGGACCGAACAAGATGAAAATGGTGAAATGCTGGGAATAGCGTTTACGGAACCGCCCAATGAAGCGGATGATCCATTGCGGATGCTGATAAATTCGCCGATTTGTTGAACTTTCCGAAACGAAAGGATACCACCGTCCGGTCGGCGAAATACCAAAGGGGCTATCGCTTCCATTTCATTTAAGCGATACAATACAAAGCAGCTCTCAAGCTTCTCCGTCAAATAAAAGCTATGATCGGTACCGACAATTTCAGCGCAGACGATCACAACCTCGTCCTTAAGTATATTATTGGGAAATGGGGTCGTAGCCGTGCGAGTAGCGTCGGGTACACCGCTTTCCTCCCATGACGGGCACACTATGCCAAGCCGTGCTCTAACATGTTACCTCATTATCCACCGGCCGGTTTCCTTCACCGGAAAAGCGGCGAGGAGAAAGGTGTGGTAGGTGGTCCGTCATCGCTTTTTCAGGCGTTTTATCGCCGTAACCAAGCCGCGGAGCAAACAACTATGAGCGAAAACATTAAAAGCGGCGCATTTTACTACGCGCAGGTCGAAGACGTGTGCGTAATTCGCCTTGTGGGATCGATAACATGGAAAATCAGTCCCGATTTTGAGCATTTCCTTGATCAAGTTCTGGTTGATGACACCGTTCGAAAGTTTTTTCTTGACCTTTCGCAGACAACCTATATCGACAGCACAAACTTGGGGCTCCTCGCACGACTTCATTTACCGCACTCGGCCAAACGGTCATCCACCACCAAAATCTACTCCACTCGGAATGCTATAAACACGATTTTGGATGACGTCGGTTTCACCACAATCTTTGCACATTCCGCCGACAACCCCTACGAATCGATCCCGATGAGACCGATCAACGCCCCCAAAAGAGTTATTGATCAGAAGCAGCTAATACTCAAGGCACACCAGGATCTCGCTCGCCTTAATCGGCGTAATAGAGCCACATTTCAATCGGTGGTTGATGAGATGGAGCGTGACGTTAATCGTGAAGGGTGAAGCGTAACAAATTTCGTCGGATTGAACCGGGAATAAATTCGTCTCTCCGTATCATAATTCCGAAGAGCACGGCATGGATACCAGTCCTCGAAGCAGCCGGCGCACGTCTTGGGATGAATCCAACAAAAAGCGGGCGGCGGTGTGGTCGTCGCCGACCCTAACCGAATAAGCGTCCTCGGGCAGTATCGCGAACACGTCTTCATCGGAGGAATCGTTGCCGATCGCCAAGACAAAGCCGTAGTGTCGGCGTGAGAGACGATGGGAGACGACTCGGGCTTTACTTATTGCGGTCTCCCTGATCTCAATCGTACGAGTATCTTCATAGTGGTGCATGCTTAGCCGCTCATCCATCCCCTGCAGTTCTTCTTCCAATTCACTGACGCGGACCTTGGCCAGTTCGGGAACGCACCGTTCATAGTGCCACGCCAGTGCATGCCGGCTCTCCGTAAAGTACGAAGCCGGAGTGCGGTCAGTCTGTAATTCAAGGATAGGTTTTATCGTTTCTTTCCACTCGTCGGCAAGGTTGGCGACCAACGGGATCCACCTTTTGCCTTTTTCCCGCACCCATGCGCCATGCTCAGCGGCAATATCCACATTGATTTTATCGAACCACGCCGCCATCGATCCCCTGTCGCCACCGTCAACAATCATGATATCGTTACGCCCGTCACCGGCAAGTTCAGCAAGAATCCGGTACAGCTCTCCGTCGGGGGCCGTCGCGTCGCCCAGCCGTACGAGTGTGCCGCCGTAATCGAGAATCAGCAGTCGAAAGCGTGCGGCGTGGTAGGCGGCATATATGCTTTCCCGCCCCGATTCACCAAGTTTTTTCGCCCATCGCTTATCCCGCATCGTACACACGTGCATGAGTTGGTGAAGATACTCTTGCGCCCACCGCCCAACATCGTAACGCTCAAGTCGCCGCCTTATGGGTTGCGCACGCTCGGCGCGTTCAGATTCCGGCATGCTCAAAGCGCGGTGCAACGCCTCGGCAATCCCGTCGACATCGTTCGAATTCACAATAAGCGCCTCATTGAACTCGCTTGCCGCACCGGTGGTCTCGCTGAGGATTACGAGCCCCGCTCGATCTCGGCGCGCGGCCATGTATTCTTTGGCCACCAGATTCATCCCGTCGCGAAAAGGAGTCACCAAAAGGATGTCGGCCAGGTGATACAAGGCGGTAAGCTCAAAGTATCCAAACGAACGAAAGAAGTACTGAACCGGCGTCCACCCCACACCGCCATGCTCACCGTTTATCAGGCCAACCATTTGCTCGATTTCTTGCCTCAGTTCGCGATAAGTATGCACTTGTGTGCGCGAAGGCGCCGCGATAAGAATAAGCGTGATGTGCTCTTTCCATCGGGGATATCGCGAAAGAAACATTCGAAAAGCTTTCAAACGCGACGGTATACCT
>WJJU01000888.1 GCA_014729595.1 Chitinivibrionales bacterium | reverse complement strand
TACCCCCAAACAGCTCGAGAGTATCAAAATGCGTGAGAAACTGGAGACAATCTACGAAGATTGCTCCATGAAGGTTGAGGATGGGCATGTTGTCTGGGAAGAACTGCTTCCCATGCACGCCGTTTCTCTTTTCGTGGTGAGATGATCGGTTTTTCCGGTTTCCAATTCCCACACACCGATGTACCGAACTCTTCAGACGGCACAACCGGCGCGGGGTCCGTGTAATTTTTGTTTTTATTGACCAAGCCGCACACGGAGGTTCCCAAGCCGGAATGCCGTCGCCGGCATAAAGCGTTTTACAACGGTGAAGTGGCAAATAATCCTTCCGCCACCCAAGAACTATCTTTCTCATGACGATGCGGGTAATTTCGAATCATTCTACACTCGTGTGCAAACCGGAATAAGCAATGCATCTTCCACGCATTCCACATCCTTGGTCGGTTAGTGCCGAAGAAGGTGTCGCGATTCAGCGAAGACTTGCCGCCGGCGTACTGCCAAAGCCGCCTCGAACCCCACTCCGTTTTGTAGCTGGTATGGATTGCGCATTTTCTTCCGATGGGCACTACTGCATTGCGGGCGTTGTGCTCTGGGATATGGCACGGAGGGAAGCTGTTGAATCACGGGTAGCTCGATGCGAAATCACTATGCCCTATGTGCCCGGTCTTTTGTCGTTCCGTGAGGGACCAGCTTTGTTAGCGGCATTGCAATTAGTACGGTGCCGGCCGGATGTACTCATGTGTGACGGCCAGGGGATAGCGCATCCACGAAGACTTGGGATCGCCGCTCACCTGGGTGTAGTCACCGGCATGCCGGCTGTCGGTTGTGCCAAGAGTCGATTGTGCGGATCGTATGGCGAGCCCGGCCCCCTACGTTGCGACCGGACGGAACTGATTCATCGCGGCGAGACTATCGGAGTTGTACTACGCACTCGTGACCGTGTAAGACCACTTTTCATCAGCATTGGACACAAACTGGATCTCAGAACCGCTGTTGAATTGGTTCTAAACTGCGGCGCCGGCTACCGCCTTCCTGAACCGACCCGCCTGGCCGACAAGCTGGTCGCCGAAGCGAAACGCACCTATTATAAATGACGACAAAGGCCGGATTAGCTAAAAACATAAAAACAGCAAGGAATCAGCGAAATATCAGCCTCGTTTCGCCTCGCGTCTTGATTCGATGAATGCCAGAGCACGATCCGCATTTGCCGTTATTTCGAGTTCCTCGGGAAAAGAAAGTTCCTCGAGAATCGGTCGCACCGCGTCATCACGCCCAAGCTCGTTGAGCGCATGTGCATCACTACACACCACCATGCGACAACCAACATTTATGCAGGTTTCCACTAATGACCGAGTCAATGAATCGGGCGCTCGTTTCAGCATTGTTTTGGAATTATTCAATTCGAGTGCAATGCCCCGGCGTTTCGCTGCAACGGCGACACGCTCGAAATCGAGCGGAAAGTTCGGGTCGTTGGGATGCGCGATTATGTCGATACAGGGATGGTTTTCGATTACCTCAAGAAGCATCCGGGTGTACGTTTCGCATCCCAAGCCCTTCTCGAGATTGGGATGGACGCCGACAACAACCACATCGAGATATTTGAGTAATTCTACGGGAAGATCGATAGTTTTTTTGTGGGGTACGATGTTGCATTCCATACCCTTAAGATAGCGTACTCCTTCGACGGGATCATGGAGTCGGTCGTAGACGATTCCGCTACTCCTTCCGCCAAGCTCCGGCCCATGATCCGTAAGCGCCAACGCGGTCATCCCGAGATCACGGGCACGGGTCAACATCTCTACATGGCTGTGAATACCGCAATTACTAAAAAAAGTATGTGCATGCAAGTCCACATGGATCATTGCCGCGGGTTCCTTTCACCAATAAAGCGCTCGGATGTTGGGCGCAAATGCATACAGTACCTTCCACCGCTTACCGAAATCGAAAGGGTCTACCGTAACGGTAGACCCTTTCATTCAAACTCATACGAACCAAAGACTACTTCTTTTTGTCAGCCTTCTTTTTCGTAGTTGCCTTCTCACTCCTGTCGGCGAGGATTGAAGCCTGCGCCGCGGCAAGGCGAGCGATCGGAACGCGGTAGGAAGAACAACTGACGTAGTCCAAGCCCACGTTATAAAAGAAATTGACCGAATCGGGATCACCGCCCTGCTCGCCACACACACCAACCTTGAGGTTTGGCTTTGTGCCGCGGCCACGCGTGACACCCATTTCAACAAGCTGCCCGATACCGTCCACGTCGAGACTCTGGAACGGGTCGGTCTTCAGGATGTTTTTCTCCAAGTACTCACCCATGAATCCACCGATATCGTCACGGCTGAACCCAAAACCCATCTGAGTCAAGTCATTGGTACCAAACGAGAAGAAGTCGGCCTCTTCAGCCATCCGGTCGGCCAAAAGCGCCGCACGCGGAATCTCGATCATAGTACCAACCATGTACTTGATCGTCCGAACCTCCGCCTTGGCTTTCACCTCAGCTTCAACTCGCTTGATAATCTCTTTCTGGTCCTTTAGTTCACGGAAATCACAGGTAACCGGAATCATGATCTCGGGCACCATTTTCTCTCCGGCTTTGTTGAGTTCGACGGCGGATTCAAGAATAGCACGCACCTGCATTTCGGTAATCTCGGGGTAGCTCACACCGAGACGCACACCGCGGTGCCCCATCATCGGATTGCTTTCGTGAAGCGCATCGCCGCGCTTCTTCACCTCCGCGGCCGAGATACCCAGCGCTTCCGCCAGCTCTTGCTGCTTTGCCTCCGATTGCGGCACGAACTCATGAAGAGGGGGATCCAGCAAGCGAATGGTTACCGGATACGGACTCATCGCGGACAAAGTAGCCTTGATGTCTTTCTTTACGAACGCATACAGTTCATCGAGGGCGTTCTTGCGCTCATCCAGGCTGTCGGAAAGTATCATCTTACGGAGCAGGAACAACGGCTGGTCACTTCCTTCACCGTAGAACATGTGCTCCGTGCGGAACAAACCGATACCCTCGGCCCCGAAGCTCCGTGCCAGCTCCGCGTCTTCCGGCGTATCGGCGTTGGCTCTCACGCCAAGTTTACGCGCCTTGTCAACAAGCTTCATGAACGTCTGGAAACGCGGGTTTTCACTCGCGTCGATCATCTTAAGCTTGCCATCATAGACATGCCCCTTTGTACCGTTGAGTGTCAGCCAGTCACCTTCTTTGTAGGTCTTACCGCCCACACTCATCTCTTTCGTTTTATAGTTGATTTTGATCTCGCCGGCGCCGACAATGCAGCACTTACCCCAACCACGGGCAACCAACGCCGCATGCGAAGTCATTCCGCCGCGGGCGGTCAGAATACCGACAGCGGCACGCATACCCTCAACGTCTTCGGGGTTGGTCTCTTCGCGCAACAGCAACACTTCATGACCCTGCTTGGCCCACGCCACCGCATCGGCCGCGGAGAAAACAATCTGACCCGCGGCACCACCCGGCCCGGCGGGCAATCCCTTGGTAATCCCTTCGGCTTTTTTCTCGTCGCTGGGATCGACGATAGGATGGAGAAGCTCATCGAGCTGCCCCGGCTTGAGACGCATCACCGTTTCTTCTTCGGTGATAAGCTTCTCTTTCAGCATATCCATCGCCATATTCAGTGCCGCGGTACCGGTTCGCTTTCCGACACGCGTCTGAAGCATCCAGAGCGTACCCTCCTGAATGGTAAACTCGAGGTCCTGCATGTCCTTGTAATGCATTTCGAGCTTGTTGCGGATATCGACAAGCTCCTGGTACAGCTCCGGATTTGCCCTCTCGAGTGAATCCAGATGCTTGTTCTGCGGGTTTTTGGTTTCTTCGTTGAGCGGAGAAGGCGTACGAGTACCCGCAACGACATCCTCGCCCTGCGCATTGACCAACCACTCCCCATAGAACTTGTTCTCGCCGGTAGCGGGGTTACGGGTGAACGCCACTCCGGTCGCACTGCTGTCACCCATGTTACCGAACACCATCGTTTGCACATTGGTCGCGGTACCCCATTCGTGAGGTATTCCTTCGATTCGGCGATATGATATGGCACGCTTACCGTTCCAACTCTTGAAAACCGCACCGATACCACCCCACAACTGCTTCATGGGATCATCGGGGAAATTCTTTTTCAGAACTTCCTTAACGCGTTTCTTGAACAGGTCACACAACGTCTTGAGATCCTCGGTGCTCAGCTCGACATCGTTGGTGTAGCCCTTCTCTTCCTTCATCTCATGCATGATTTCTTCGAGCTGCATCCGGATACCTTCACCCTCCGCGGGCTCAACACCCTCGGCCTTCTCCATGACCACGTCCGAGTACATCATGATCAAACGACGGTAAGCATCGTAGACAAAGCGCTCGTTACCCGTCTTAGCGATAAGCCCGGGGATCGTTTTAGAGCACAGCCCGATGTTGAGCACCGTTTCCATCATTCCCGGCATCGACATACGTGCACCGCTTCGGCATGAAACCAAAAGGGGGTTGTCCGGATCACCGAACTTCATCTTCATCACCTTTTCGGTTTTCGCCAACGCCTTTTCAACCTGAGGTTTCATTTCCTCGGGAAATTTGGACTTGTTGGCGAAATAATCGGTGCAACAATCCGTGGAAATCGTGAAACCGGCGGGAACCGGAAGTCCAAGATTACACATCTCGGCCAGGTTCGCCCCCTTACCGCCAAGAAGATTTTTCATGTCGGCACGCCCCTCGGCATTACCGGGGCCAAAAAAATACACATACTTAGGCTTAGGCATTACATCCTCCGATCAGGTGATTAGATCCGCCAATCCATCTCGAAAAGCAAAAGGATTTGAAAATACATAGGTATAGAGGGGATCATCAAGGGAAAAAACAAACTAACCGTCCATTGTTAGGATTAGGTTAGGATACAACACCCCGAATCTTGCCTCTCAAAACCCGCTTCATCGCCGCTTGCGGCCGAAAACAGGACAAAATATCTTTCTACGAAACGCCGAAGTCGCCCGGAGCCTTCACCATGTCCGTATCATCGAAAGGTATGGAATGGTTGCTTGGGCGGGGAAGGCGAATTCGCGAACTTTATCGTCCCCACAACGAAAGAGGAATAGCATGGACGCCCATCGCGGAAGGAACCATTCCAGCTCTTACGAGCGTACCGAGCCGCGCGACAAGGCGACCGGCGTGTGGCTTTTTAGAGCGATAATGCTCGCTTCTCTGACGGTGTTCATCGGTCTCGGCCTGTACTTTCGAACGGTAGAGCCGCCCCCCGAACGCTTCGCCGACAAGGATTCCCGGATTCGCACGCGTTTTCTCATCGAAGAGCAAAAGAAGCCGACCGAAAAAAAGACCAAACCCCAAGAAAAGCCGGCCGAAAAGAAAGAACGGATTCCAGAAGAAAATCCTCCCGACGAACCGGTCGACCTGACCAAAAAGCCCAAGCTCGATCAAGAACGGGACGACATACAAGATAAAAAGCCCAAGCGCCGCCGCGTGCGTCGTGTTTACGGATTAAAAAAAGTATACTCCAAGGGCTTGGGAAGCGGGGGCGACATGGCGGACGCCGTAATCGGCAAGCGCGGCAACACACTCAACAAAGAAGTCGACACACTGACGGCAACGGATGCAGAAATAAAAGGGGAGATCGTTTCTACAACGACGGTTACCTCGATGCCCCGCTACAAGAAACGCGCGAAACCGGAATACACCAAAGAGATGCTCGAAAACGAGATCGAAGGCAAGGTAAAGGTAAAAGCTTTGGTGGATACCGACGGTATGGTGAAGAAAGCGGTCCTACTCAACGACTTGGGCTACGGTTCCGGCAAGCAAGCCCGGAACGCCGCTCTCGAGTTCGAATTTCATCCCGCCATGCGCGGTGACGAGCCCGTCGCCGTCTGGATAGTCATTACGATAAGATTCGTTCTTCTTGGCTAACGTCCGTCGCCGTCATCCCGAAGGCCGTCAAAGCCCGACGAGGACGGCGCAAAAATTGACAAAGCATAAATATATCACGATAGACCTCGGGCTTGTTACTCCCCGACCGATAGCGGGTTCAAATGCGCCGCGGCCGTTCGGAGGCATACATTTTGCGAATCATTGATGATAGCTTGACCTGAGTTTGGTTTGTTTCCATTTCATGCAAGCAAAGGAGGAAAGCTGCATGAGAAACCATCATCTATTACGAAACACGGGAGCCCACACACTGTATGCGGCGTTTTTTTTGACAATCTCGCTGTTGGCCCTCAACTGCTCGGACGACGACGACGAGGGCTTACTACTTGCGCCTCAAAGCCGATCCATATCTCAGATTGCGCGGACCGACACGGCGTTGAGCACTCTTGAGTCGGCCCTTGACACCGCCGGTCTTACCGCAACACTCGGGGAAGAGGGTCCTTTTACCCTTTTTGCTCCCACCAATGCGGCATTCGACGCATTGCCTCCGGGTACGTTGGATTCTCTTCTTGCCAATGCTGACACCGAACTGCGCAACCTCCTGCTCTATCATGTTACCGAGGGAGAACTGCGTTCCACCGATTTAGCGGACTTGGACTCGGTTACAACTCTGGAGGGCTCGGCCGTTTCGATAAGCCGGCAAGACGGCGGCATTGTACTGAACGATTCGATAATGGTTGTCGGCGCCGACATGGAAGCCGCCAACGGGATAATTCACAAGATTGACGCCGTGCTTATCCCGCCGGACGAATAAACAATTATGTATATACAAAGCGGCGGGCGAACCATATTTCGGGCGCCCGCCGCGGCTAAAAAAATCACAAAACGGACGGGGAGTACGATACATATTGCCGGCCGCGGGATAGGATTCGACCCTCCAAGAACCTTAACCTCTTAAGACTCCGCGCATAGGAGCCGGGGCGACGGTTATCTTGTCCGCCGACTAAAGAACGGCTACATTAGCGCTCCGTTCCGTAATCCCCGAACTCTTGTCCGCCCCATATTCCCATATCGTTTCGCGTCCCGTCTTCATCCCGATACCGTTTGCCCGGCTTACCCGCATCGATACACGGCGAATACGTAGAGAGCCGGTACCGTCGGCGTTGTCGGGCCATGTACCCGGGGGCGGTCGATTCAGACGGCGTGCCGCGTCTCGCGTTCGCCCGGACGGCGCCCTTGTTTTGCGTTTTTTCGACCTGCAAAGCGACATCGTTTTCCGCAGCGATCGAATCGGCGGTCGTACCGGCAAAGATCGGCCCCGCATAGAGATTGTGGGCCAAATCAGTGGAATCACCATTTTTGTTCCTTCTGTCAAAAACGCCCAACTCCGGGTCGCACCCGCGAAGATTGCCGTCTTTGTTGCCGTAAATGCAATTATATTCAATTAGTAAATGCGAAAATCCGTCCGACCACACGCCGTGGTTTCGATTGAAAGCGATTATGTAATTGCGCACGACCGGGTTGGCGTCGGTGATACGAACACCGGTAGCGAAATTGCGCGTAATGACACAATTAAGAATTTTTGGCTTGGCCCCACGTCCACAAGTAATGCCTACGTTGTTGAACTC
>WJJU01000887.1 GCA_014729595.1 Chitinivibrionales bacterium | reverse complement strand
GAAGAGCGTTTGCTGAGTGAGGAAGAGCTTAATCGTATGTGGATATTGCGAAAATTTCTCGCATCGACCGCGCGCGGGCCGGTGGAGATGATGGAGTTCATTCTTGAAAAAATCAGCGGCAGCAAAACGAATGCGGAATTCCTCGATTCAATGAACCGATAGGGCGGAACAGTATGCGCATTGCGGTCTTGGGATGCGGCAACATGGGACGAGCCATTCTTGAGGGCTTAGAGGCACGGCATGGCGCCGCGGTTTCCTTATGGGCGTACGATAAGCGGTCTGAAGCAACGGCAAAAATATCGGGCGTGGAGTTTAAGAAGCCCGAGGAATGGTTGTCGGCGGAGTCTCCGCCCGAAATCATACTAGTCGCGGTTAAGCCGCAAGACATCGATCAGGCTCTGCAATCATTTCAAGGAATGCCGGTTGCCCAAAGCCTTTGGATATCGATAGCTGCGGGCATACCGTTGTCTCGTCTCCGAACGTTGCTGGGTCAATCGGCTCGTATAGTAAGGGCGATGCCCAATACGCCGGCACTAATCGGACGCGGTGTGACGGCGTACGCGGTAGGTGAAACGTGCACCTCTAAAGACGAAGAGCACGTGGAAATGGTCTTGGGTGCCTGCGGAAGTGTCGTGCGGGTTCCGGAATCATTGATGAATGCCGTTACCGGTTTGTCGGGGAGTGGCCCCGCCTACGTGTATTTATTCATTGAAGGATTAATTGAAGCGGGGGTAACGGCGGGGTTGCCGTATGCGACGGCTCGTGAGCTTGTGGTGCAGACCGTTGTCGGCGCGGCTCAGATGGTGCGGGAGGGTGGCGAAGCGCCCGCTGAACTCAAGGCTCGGGTAATGTCACCATCCGGCACGACCGTGTATGGGCTTCGTGAACTTGAAAGGCACGCCCTGAAGTTTTCCCTCATCGAAGCGGTGCGGGCCGCGGCGCAAAGAGCCGGTGAGTTGGGATGCGGATAAGGTCGATTGGGTCAAATGGATCTATCGCCGGGGCGCCGTGATTCAGCCGCCGAAGTTTGAGATTGGTCGACCGCGCCAAGCGCTTGGTTCCCTCAGATCCGCCGCGCTTTGTCGAGGCAGATCGATTCGGCCGGAACCCCGTTCCTCATGAGTTTGCAGGTAACTCTCATTAACTCTTTTTCTGAGTTCTCGGGACGCCTCAAAGACGGGTTTGTATCCGGCTTCAATCTTGACCTGTTCATCGGTCCGCGGATTCCTGGCCATTCTGGCTTTTCGTTCTTTGATCTTAAAACGGCCAAATCCTCTTATCTCGATGTTCCGACCCGATTGGAGAGATGAAGCTACCGCTTCGAGGAAGCTCTCCAGGACGATCTTGGTATCAACTTGCGTAAGCCCCGTCGTCTCCGATATTCTCTCGACGAGATCCTTTTTTGTTATGTTGCCCATGATGTCCCTTCTTCACCTTGTTTTGCTTCGCCTTTGTGAGCGTTAAACTCTATATGATTGGAGAATACTCTAAGTATCGAAAGGCGACGCAGCAACTTGTGTAATGCTAATAAAAAGAATACATAGCTCGGCGAAAAAAGTCAAATGTTTTTTTTAAGTCGCTAAAATGAAAAGACTTACATCCGCTAGGCAATATACGTTACGGCACAAGATCCAGGGTGAAATGTTCGTATTCGGCCAAAATATTCAGGATGCGTCTTGGTTCAGCAGTTCGAGTTTTTGTCGAGCGACCGCATGGAGGGGGTCGAGTTTGAGGATCGAGTGGTACGTTGATTTCGCTTTTTGGGGCATTCCTCTCTGCTCGTAAGCCACCGCCAGTTGAAGGCGGAATCGTATGTTGCTTGGCGCCCCGCTTACGGCTTTTTTCAGATGAACTATTGCCTCGTTGTATGCATCGTCGGCAAGGCTTATTAGCCCTACTCTAAAATGCGCGGGTACGTGAGTGCTGTCAATTTTAAGGGCGGCCTTATAATGCTTAAGAGCCTCCATTGGCTTGTTCAAACCCAGGTAGATCATTTCCGCAAGATTGTAATGAGTGTTATAATCTTGCGGGTTGAGCGCCAGTGCCGTACGATAGCTGTTTTGGGCGGCATCATGCTGCCCAAGGTAATAATACACCATACCGAGGCGTGAGTGTGCTTTCGCATGGAGCGGTTCATGCCCCAAGAGAGCCAAGAGGTCCATGCGTGCCTTGTGGTAATCTTTAGTGGTGGGATCTGGTTTGTTCATGTAATAACGGGCACGTTGGTAGCGAGTTTCAACATAAGCCGGGTTGATCGAAAGGGCTTGGGCGAAGCTCTTTAATACAAGCGGCGACTCCGGGGTAAGCGCCGCCAGAACTTGACCTCGATAGCATGCAGCTTCATAACTTCCCGGATAACGTTCAAGGCACTTATTTAATTTTTTAACGCTTTCTTCGTAGCTTCCAAGGTAAAAGAATGTCAAGCCCAGCCGGGCCTCGGCCGCGCGGACAAAAGTATCCTCGTCACCTGTCTGAATCAGCTTTGTGAATTCCTTTTTTGCCGCTTGGTAGTGCCCGGCTTTAAGGTAGGCTGTTGCAAGTTCCAAACGGTTTTTTCTATCTTGCCGGGTGGCGGCGAGCACACGAAGCAGGTGTTGTATTGCTTTGGCGGGTTCTTGGGTACGGGTGTAATGAGTCGCTGCGATGCGGTGGGCTTTGATGTCGATAGGCAAGAGCTTTTCTTGGTTTGAAAGATGGGCAACGGGATTGGCGGTTACCTGATTGTGCTTAAGCTTCGCGGTGGATGCCGCTGAATGCATTCGTATTTGTTGTATTGTCCAAACGAGGCCGACGAGTAGTGCGGATGTGCCCATGGAAATGAGCAAAACCTTTCTGAGGATTTTGATTTCGTCGGGTTTAAGCTTGAGGTGTTGGGTAATGTTCATAGCATGCCGGGTGATCTTTGGACGGATTTAGGGCGCGTTTCTTCGGTAATATATATAT
>WJJU01000886.1 GCA_014729595.1 Chitinivibrionales bacterium | reverse complement strand
GTTCTAAACGGGCGAAAGCATGATTATGAATCCGCGGCGATAATGAATGCGCAACCGGATGACCCAAAAGCGCAACCAACCGACTGCTCCCCCGAACCAACTGCCTCTCCACTATTCCCCCTTAAGGAAAGCCTTTGTACGGTTCCGTCCTCCGTTTTTCGCCCGATAAAGCGCCACATCGGCCTCTTCGATCATTTCCGCTTCGCGGGTCATGTCCTCCCGGTACGACGTCACACCCAATGAGGCCGACAGACGGCCGCCGGGAAGGTCCTGCTCGTTAACAAATCGGTAATCGTAAACGGCCGAGCGAACATTCTCCGCGGTCGAGAGCGCAATAGGCAGCGGAACATCGGGCAATAGAATTACGAACTCCTCGCCCCCGTAGCGGGCCACCGTATCGTCGGAGCTGCAAACCGCATGCATGATCCGTACCGTCTGTATAAGCGCAATATCGCCCCTGATATGACCATTGATATCGTTATATGCTTTGAAATGGTCCAAATCAAGCATAATCAAAGAGAAGGGGCGCTTTTCGGTCTTGGCCAAGCTGAATAGCCGCGTCAACTCCTCCATCAGGAATCCACGGTTGTAAGCCCGCGTTAAGTCATCGGTCAAAGCCTTACTCGCCGTGTCGACATATTCGTGCGCGTCTAAAATCTTCGGTGAAAACACCCGGCGCTTTATATTTGTATAATAGTCCAATGTTGCGACATGAATCCCAATATTGCGACCGAGTTTTTCGCTCATGATATACTTGTGACGAAGGATCTCATGCCAGTCTCGCTCCGCTTCACGCTCGGGAAGGCGAATCTGGATAAGAGCGTATAGAATATCGCGATAGTAAGTGCCGGGGCGCTTACCCACTTCCTCAAGAAGCTTCGCATCATCGCGAATATGCGCAACGACGTCACCGCTGGCGATTTCGATTGCCCTGGAGTCGGTCAACTCTTTCAAGGTATCGATATCATCGATACTCAGACCCCATTCCTCGGCGGATACCGGGATTTGCTTGATTTCGGATCCCTGAGGCGGCGGCATGCCTGTTTTCTCCTCTTTTTTCTTATCACCAGGGGCCATGATTCTATCCTACTGAGAATACAACAGACAGAAAATAAATCCCTACAGGCCCCTCCGAACATCCTCTTGCGCATCAGATTTGCATTATTTATAATTACTGTAATGAATACAGTAGAAATGCAAGGGCCGTCTCAACGACTTGGCCGTATTCTACGGAGTTACCGAGAGAAACGGGGTCACAATCAGAGGGCCGTTGCCGCAAAGGCGGGTATATCCACCAGTATGCTCAGCCAGATCGAGCGAGGTGCCGTTTCACCCTCTATCGACACGCTCTACGGGGTGTGCTCGGCGCTTGGCGTAGACATAGCCGACCTGTTCGGGCAAGCGTGTCCACGAGCCCCGGTCCGCATCCACCACCCCGGGGAACGCCTGCAGTCGGAGAGTGAGCGGGTGCGATACGAGCAGTTGGTCAGCAGTCCCGACACGGCGTTTCCGGGCGAGATGTTTTTGCTCGAGTTGAAGCCGCACACGAAAGTTGGACCTTCGGACGGAGGCCACGAAGGAGTGGAAATGGGCTACGTTCTGTCGGGTACCGCCGTCCTGACGGTAGAGTCGAATCACTACACGATTACGCGAGGTGACAGTCTGGCATTCTCTTCCCGACTTCGGCACGGGCTCGAGAATACGGGCGTCGGCCTATTCCAGGCGGTGTGGAGCACCCACCCGCCGCATCAGGATTATCTAAAACTGGAATAGTACGGAAGGTCGGAGGCTCGATGATTTCCTTTTACGGGAGCCGACGCGGACACGTCTGTACCTGAATACCGAATAGGGGAGAAGCACTATGGGTAAGACCATAACAGAGAAAATTTTCGATGCTCATCTGAAAGACGAGCCGTTTGCGGGCACGAAGGTGTTGTCGCTTGACGTTGTGATGTGCCATGAGATAACGACGCCCGTGGCCATTGCGGACCTTCAGTGGCGCGGGAAGGATCGTGTGTTCGATCCGACGAAAATCAAGGCGGTTGTAGATCATGTGACGCCTTCGAAGGACAGCAAGAGTGCACTCCAGGCAAAGATCCTGCGCGAATGGGCGCATCGTCATGGAATCAAGGATTTTTTTGATATCGGGGCCAACGGCGTTTGTCATGCACTGTTCCCCGAGCGGGGTTTTATTCGGCCGGGCTATACGGTTATTATGGGCGACAGTCATACTTGCACTCACGGTGCGTTTGGTGCGTTCGCCGCCGGTGTCGGGACAACCGATTTAGAGGTGGGAATATTAAAAGGGGTATGTGCGTTCCGCCGGCCACGAAGTATTCGCGTCGAGGTCATGGGCTCGTTGCCGGTGGGAGTCTATGCAAAGGACGTTATACTCGAGATCATTCGTCGGATGACGGTCAACGGGGCTACCGACCATGTGATCGAGTTCGGCGGGTCCGCCGTGGACGCTATGTCGATGGAAGAGCGCATGACCCTTTCCAATATGGCCGTCGAGGCGGGGGGGACTTCGGGATTGTGCATGCCCGACGAGGTAACGCTGGAGTACCTGTGGCCGTTCATTGCCGATGATTACGCCGGGGACCGGGCAAAGGCGCGTGAAGCTTTTGCGCGGTGGCGTTCCGACGATGATGCGGTATACGCTAAGTCGATTACGGTCGATGTCGGCTCGATGGAGCCGGTTGCGACGGTCGGTTACAAGCCGGATCAGGTGAAGAAAGTCACTGAATTGGACGATGTCCGGGTCAATCAGGTCTATATTGGAAGCTGCACCAACGGCCGTCTGTCGGATTTGCGTGAAGCGGCACGGGTATTGAAAGGGCGCAAACTTGCTTGCGGCGTACGAGGCATTTTGGCGCCTGCGACACCCAAGGTGTACCGCGATGCAATAAAAGAGGGGTTGATCGACGTGTTCCTTGACGCCGGCTTCTGTATCACTAATCCTACTTGCGGCGCCTGCCTGGGTATGTCCAACGGTGTGCTGGCCGAAGGGGAAGTGTGCGCTTCAACAACCAACCGCAATTTCAACGGACGCATGGGCAAGGGTGGGATGGTTCACTTGATGAGCCCGGCGACCGCGGCGGCGACCGGCGTTGTGGGGAAGATTGCGGATTGCAGAGAATTCTTATGAACGACATTTGAGAGTACGTACCGAAAGGAATTAATCATGAAAGCATTCGGCGGTCCGGTAATATTTCTCGATCGAAGTGACATCAATACCGACGAGATCATTCCGGCAAAATATCTGACCGAGGTAAGCAAAGAAGCGCTGAAGCCGTACCTGTTGGAGGACCTAAAGATAGAGGGATTCGATCCGTCGAGTGAAGTGGTGCTCAAAGGAAGGGTGCTCGTGACACGATCCAATTTTGGTTGCGGATCCTCGCGTGAACACGCGCCGTGGGCACTGGAGGTAAACGATTTCACGCTGGTGATTGCGGCGAGCTACGCGCGCATTTTCAGGCAGAACATGTTCAACTGCGGCATGCTTGCCGTTGAGCTGCCGACCGAAAAAATCGACGAGCTATTTGCATTGGACGGTAAGGGGGAAGTACTTTGCGCGGTTGACCTCGACGACAAAACGCTGTCATTCTCTTGCGAAGGGAAAGGTGTTCTTGGCGCATCGTTTTCGTTGAGAGAGTTCGATGAAGCGCTGGTGCGGGCGGGGGGCTGGGTCGAGTTTGCCGACGCCCGTTATTGAGCGGAAGCGGGCGGGCTATTTTTATAGAGCCATGTCCGCCCGTCCTTTTCGGCCGAAAAAATATGGTCGAACCGGTTTAACGGCTCATAACTCCTACCGTTAGACCCGTCGAAAACGGCCTAATTTTACACCCGGTGTCAATTTCCGGTTCGGTAGACACCGGTAAGGCGTCGATGCTGTCGCCATTATTACGCTGAGCATTATCGCTGTTAACTCCTTGCGTTTGCACCGATGCCGTCACACCTTAACGAGAGCGTGGGGGGGTAGCGAATGTCATTAGCGCGGACTATGCCCGGCGTAATAACTTGATCCGAGCCCAAAGAATTCCGCGATCCTCAGTATCGATAAAAATATGGTATGGATTTCACGCCGATCTCAGGGTGCGTGCTCTTTAGAAACTTCTTGTGTATCATCCGCGAAAAAGCGTAGATATGTGAGTCGTCAACGTCACCTTCGTCAGTTGGCCGCCGGCCGTCAGGCCTCTCTCTTCCGCATTCTACCTTCCGGCCGCCGGCTTCTCCGACGAAGCTTGCTTAAGAGCAGATCGATTTTTGTGCATGATTTATTATATTTCCAGCAGTTGAGCGTCTGATTTACCCCAAGGCTACCGATCAGGCGATCAAAGAAAAGGGGATTGTGCCTCAAACTAACCTTATACATGAAAGAACAAAAGAAATACCGCTTATGACCCACCAACGCCAATCATCACGAGAGACTTTACGGCACCTCTTTGGCTTCGATAATTTCCGGCCCGGCCAGGAAGAGATCATCGAGGCGATTTTGGCGGGGCGCGATGTTTTCGCGGTGATGCCGACGGGTGGGGGGAAGTCGCTGTGTTACCAATTACCCGCGTACATACTCCCCGGCACATGCCTTGTGGTCAGTCCGCTCATTTCTCTCATGAAAGATCAGGTTGACGCCGCCACCACTCAAGGACTTCGTGCCGCCTGTATGAACAGCACCCAGTCCTCATTCGAGCGCGGTGATGTGCTCGATCGGCTCGTC
>WJJU01000885.1 GCA_014729595.1 Chitinivibrionales bacterium | reverse complement strand
GTATGGGGGGAACAAAAGGGGGGCTGGGCTATAACGGCGTTACGTTGGCCCTCGCATCCTGCTCGGGGGGCTTCGCCCCTGCGTTACGGCAGCCGCCTTCGGCCATCCATGGCCTTCGGCTCCAAGCCGGGGTATAGGGGGCGGCCCGAGCCCCCTTCAAAAACCTATTTTGGACAAGTATGTTTTCCGGTGATTTTTCGCACCATTTGAACGGTTTACGACCCAATAATCACCAGGCGGCAATCATCCGTCGGCGAACGGACAAACAGGTCGCTCGATATCCCCGCATTTTCCCCGGAGCATGATGTCCACCCATGGTTCTACCCGTGCGGATTCAATAGGTCCTCAATAAACCTCGATCCCGAAACGAAGTCTCGTTCATTCCTGTTGTTCGGGGACTTTTCCCCCGGTTTACCCTTTTTCCACATCTCTTACTTGCATTCAGGAGTGGCGTAGTGCGAAACCTGTCCAAAAAAGTAGTCGACAATAAAGCGGCGTTGCGAAGCATTGGTGTTGCCCTTACGGTATTTGGTGGCTTGTCGATGGGAGGGTGCGGTATCAGACAGACCGCCAAGGTGGGTCTGGAAGAGCCTTCGGCGGTCCCAACCTGGAATCGCGTCAAGAATGCGGCTATTCACGCCGTAACCGATCCGATTACCCTGGGATCGGCTGCCGCGTCGGCGGCCGTGTTCGCCAGTGGTACCGATGAAGCGATCTCGGAATGGGCGACAACTCATCACCCCGTCTTCGGTTCAAAACAAGGTGCCCGTGACTGGAGCGATTGGTTACGAGCCGGTACAATTTATTCGTATTATGCGGGTCTTAGCGGAGAAATAGCCAAGGAAGTAGCTCAAAACGGGACCTCGGGTCTTCTGACGACGGGGCTCGCCGGCGGAGCCGTCGGCGGAGTGGCGGCAGGAGCGAACTCTTACTTGACTTCCAAGCTCAAGGGGGGCACGGGACGTCTTCGGCCGGACGGTACCGACACGCGCAGCTTCCCCTCGGGCCACTCATCAACCGCCTCCGTACACGCGACACTCGCCTCCCGCAGCATAGGCCGACTTGGCCTTCCCGCCCCTCTTACCGTCGGGCTGAACTCCGGCTTGGGCCTTATGGCCGCGGGAACGGCCTGGGCACGTGTTGAGGGAGAATGTCACTATCTGTCCGACGTTCTGGCCGGCGCGGCGCTCGGGCACTTCTTTGGTACTTTCGTCAGCGATCTTTTCTTGGGGGTCGGAAGTCCGGCGCGAATTAATATTCGGCTGGATCCGAGCAAAGAGAACCGGACCGTAGGGGCGGGTGTTTCGGTGCCACTGTCTTTCTTGAATTGAGAAAGATTGCGTTTTGGTACTCCGGAGCATAATCGAAAAGATGGAGCGCTCCGGCCGCCGCGCGCGGCATCCGTCGATACCCGAATTTCGGTAATGAACTAATGAGCCCGATCCCTTCTTGCGGGATCGGGCTTTGCCGCTAAAATCACCTTGAGTGAAAATGAGCGTTTTGCCATGAACTTGTTTCGTGGCGCTTTGTTGATTGAACGCGTCGATGTGATCGAAGTACCCAAAGCAACCCTGAAATCGCACATTTCGTGCTCTTTGACGGTCCCGGTGTTCTCTATCGGCGGCTTATCGTATTCGGCGCGGATGCGCAATGCGTCTTCCGGCGAATCTATTGCACCCCGGACAAACAATCGCGAACCTCACCGGTAACCGACGTCAAATTCCCAATTGATTAAGCGTCACGACGATGCTTCTAAGAATACCCGTCAAGCGGGGATGTTCGATTTCGAGACGCTCGACGGTTCGCGGAAGATCGCGTAGCACACGTTCGCGATGCGCCGTATCGCTCGGATTTTCCAATTGATACTCCAGCGCGGAAATAAGACGGTTCACCCGCATCTTGGCGGGATCGTCTTCCCGCTCGATTCGGTCCACCTCCTCACGCAATTTCTCAAGATGTTCCCGCAATTCTTCCGTTTTCATAACGTAACCTCCTAAAGTGGTGAGGAAATTAATAGTGGACGGTTAACGGTTTACCATTGATCGCATATAGCCTAAAGGGTTCGCGGCTTTGTCGGTTTCGAGGTGCGTCGAGCGATATGGGCTTTGCACCCGGAGCTTGAACGGCGCGATCCGGTGAGGGCAAAGATTGAAACTATGATATCCCGCTCCGTTTTTGTAAAAACTCACAAGGAATCTCCGACGACTCGTACGCGCTTCCCGCAATACCTGACCGAATCGGGAGTTACACTTTTTATATACGCTTCGTATTGAGTGTAAAATCCTTCGGGTGAGGGATTACCCGCCTTTTTGAGCAGATCGCGTGATAGGAATTTATGGAGTGTTTTTCCGTCACGGGCGCCGGTATAATGGCGATTGCATTCTCCTATGCAGGCGATGGTTATGTCGCGCCGATCGGGGATTGAATCACCGTTGAGCTTGGCGAGATCTATACGGATGGTTGCATTCCAGTGCCCGTAATTTGTACGTTTCTTGCTGTCGGGCGGAACGTTGAAGGGGCGAAGAATGTCGTCGCTGGTTCCGCTCTTGGCGAAATTCGACAAAGGTTCATCGATCCGGAAAGCATCTTCGCTAAAAGCCGTATCCGAAGTCATTTGCAGCGAATCGCGTTCATAGGGTATGTCATAGTCGTTCAGTCCGTCCCACTTGTTGCTCGTTAGTCGCTTGTGAAGGCCAAGGTAGGTTGGGCGAAGGTTGTTGATGTCGGAAAATGGATGGATGCGACGAACCGTGTCGAGCGAAGCGATACCCAGGTCGACGCCGTTAAGCTCGATTTTTTCGATTGCCAAACTGGGATG
>WJJU01000884.1 GCA_014729595.1 Chitinivibrionales bacterium | reverse complement strand
CGGCTATAATGGTGCTGTTGGATGTCTTGCGATTATTGTACGGTATCTTGGGCGACGCTCCCGGCGGAAAAACGAGAAGATTTTTCCCGTGCGGTGGTTAAATCGATTTTGGGCGGCCAGGTTATTATGCCTACAATAGCACTAATGCGGTTCTTATTCATTAGCTCGACCGCAAGTTCGGTATTTCCGGGGAGCAGAAGCAGAGGGTGCCAAAGGCCGGCGAGCTGGGCGCGAGGTGCAATATGCGATTATATGCTCCTCACTGCCTCCCGCCTTTTTTATGGGGGGGGAGCCTACTACTCCTTTTCAACATTGAATGCGCATTATTATTGCCCTTTGCAACTTCATCGAGGCCGTTTAGTCAGTTCAATGCCACTTTTTTCGCCAACAAACCGGTCGGCCGGCGGCATGGTAACCGGTGTTTATTCATGCTGGGCAGTGGCTTCGTCTCCATCCGCGAGAATCCAACTCCCGTGCGCCCCCCACCGGATATCCTCTCGGCGCCGCCAAGAACAATCACGGGGGGGCGCTACCAGCGTTAGCGTCAAAAAGAGAAATGTTAAGCAGTACGAGAGTTGAATTAGTAAACGCTCCACCATTTTGGTTGTAGTTCGTCCTCTTGGGCCGGATCTCTGTGTATTGGTTTACCGGGAATCAGCTCGCGAGCTTAAGGTATGGCTTTTCCATCTCGCGTGGTATCATGCACTGACATTTGCCTTTGCTGATCCAAAGTTTCAATTTGAATTAGCACAATTATCGCAACACCATCCCCAAATCATAGGGCATGGTCGGCGAACGGCGGGATGGGTAATATCCGCTCTTTCTTCGCCTTCGCGTGAAAACCCTCGAACGGCATCGGCAACCTCAGAACGCTTAAGGCAAAACCCATCGTCCCAAAGGAACCGTACGGCTTCCGTAGTTAAGCGCGGTTTTGTCCAATCCGTTGTTGAGATACTCGAGGACGGAGAGCCCTAGCGAGACGGGGAAACGGCAGTCTATCGGGACTCCGAGTTCCTCGACACTTCGTACTGCCACATTGGACAGATACGCGGATAGGCACTCCAGCAACGCCAAGTTGTTGGCGCCGCCGCCGGAAACCCAAATGGTCTCCGGACGCGTCTCGAGTGTATAGAGTCTGCGATAGGCGCCGATGATCGCGCGCGCGACAAGAGCGGTAACTGTTGCGAGTTTGTTGGGGGGAGCGAGCTTGCGCAGGCATGGCCGCTTAAGAAGGGCGGAGGGATTGAAGTCCGGCGCTACCATACGTGAAATCCAATCGTCTGCAACCAGCTTCTCGAGACATCCGGCGTCGGCTTCGCCCACGGCGGCGGATGTCCCGTCACGATCGAATCCTTCAACGCATCCGGCATCCTTGGCCGCTGCATTTATGAGGGAGGTTGCGGGACCGACAGTTTCACTCACCAGCATTTTCTTCTGGATGGTATCGATTATCGCTAGGTGGGCGGTAACCCCAAGGTTGAGAAAAACCGCGATCTCTCCGGCACGCTGAGCCAACCTTAGATCGCCGGCCTCTAGAGGCAGGCTTCCGTTTTGGCCGGCAAGAAGGCTCTGATGAGCGAAATCGGTAAGTACGGGGGTCCCGAGATTTGTCGCCAGAAGCTGAGGATCGCCCGCGCGTATATCCCATAAGGTATCTTGTTCGTCCACCGTACCTTTCCACACGGATAGTTGGTTCAGCACTACCAGATCGATTGTTCGTTGGGCGTGGGGAAGCTGCGCGATGAGTAATCGGACACTCTCCGCAAAGAGTTCCGACAAGCGATAATCCAGCCATGCAAGTTCAGATAAGCTTGTTTGAGGAGTCTCTTGGGCAAGAATTTTCTCGACCACGGCCCTTATCGGCTTGGGATAGGTGGTCAATTGGTGAAGAAGAACATCCCACCGTCCCTTGCCCGCATGGAGCGACAGGGCTTGCACACCGCTATACGCGCTGCCGGCGGACAGAACCAGCAGATGACGCGATCGTTTGTTTTGCAATTTGCTGATGGCGTTCATGAGACGGTCAAATGCTCCGATGCTGAGGAATAGTGAATATACTACTCGGAGGGAGGTGAAGGCTATTGAATGCTTGGTGAATACCCGTTTGGTTCGAACCGCGGAACGTAATATTTCCTAATCGCTCTACCAACTCAAAATACGCCATGGTACGGTGTGCGCGGGCGACACTTTGGCGAGTATCGGTTCTCGATAATGAGGCAAGTCCTTCGCTGACTTCCTCTCGTCTCGTCCCGCTGAGCGCTTAGCGCGAGGGTTAGTGCGTCTCCCAGAGGAAAAGAATTATCGCGTAAGGCGGCTTTTTTGAGCCTGAAATTTTTTATTCCGTATTCGCATATTCGGCCCATCGGAATAAAAAACGTATGAGCAAATAAGGTGGAGGTATAAGTAGTATATGGAGCCGGAAACTGAGCGCTAATTCCAGATGTATTTGGCGTTGCCGGTTTCTACGAGAATTATTCGCGCCGGGGGAGCAACGACAAACTGAATTTGTGCCGCTCGACGAGGGGCGAAGAATCCATGAGGCGGGTAATAGAATAATAGTATACATCAGATGATTTGGAATCGTATATTTTTGAATCGCTGTAATATCCATATTCGCTAAAAAGTGCACGGAGCATAAGGAAAGCTTGTCACCAATAGGGGCGTGGGTCGGTTAAGCATAGCTTTACGCCACGCCCTAAGCTGCCGCGCTCGTTTTCATGAGGTATCCGGCTATGTGGTGGTGATATAATGCATTATGCTGGGTGCCGTTGAACAGGGCAGGTGGTTGAAATTCATGCGTAGTGTTCTTATCGTTTCGATACTTTCGATTTTTGTGACGGCGTCGTTTGGCGGCGATTCCGGAGAGATTTTTCTTGCAGGCGAACAGGATGGCTTTTACGAGCGGGGAGAGTACCTTGTTTGGAAGAGTATTGTAGTGCGCAAAGGAAAAGCGTTGACATTCGCGCCTGGAAGCGTTGTGCGTTTCAAGCCCATGAGTGGTATCGACGTCGAGGGCACTTTCAAGTGCCTCGGAACACCCTCAAGACCCATTGTTATGACGTCCGACAATGACCGATTGGGGCACGGCGAAGAGAGCGAAAGCCCTCGTCCTTTCGACTGGAACGGCATTAGAGTCAGCGGTGATTCTTCCCGCGTTATACTGGGGCATGTTCGTTTGTTGTACAGCACCTACGGCTTGGAGGTCGCGAATGAAGAATCGGTTGAATATATGGATAGTGTGGTTTTTAAGGGGAACGGAAGGCAGAACATAGCAATTGGTGGACACCCGCTTCCCGCTCAAGACGGAAAGCCGTTTTCGTGGGGACGGACGGTGTCGAGGTCGACCCCGAGCACGATAAGCTCACCACCTGCAACTTCGGGAGTACCTAAACCTATCGCTGAAGACCCACAACGCCGTTGGCGTGTTCCCGCAAAAGTGCTATTGGGCGGTGTTGCCGTCGTCGGGGGAGTACTTGCCGCTACCGGTCATCTTCGTTCCTACAAGTATTACCGCGATTACAAGAGCATTTCCACCGAGCCGAACGATACACAAGACGCCATTCTGCGGAAGCAAGACGAGCTTCGGCGTCTCGAACAAGATATAGATCAATCGCGCCGAATGGGAAACATCGGACTGCTCGTCGGCGTGATCGGTGCCGTAGGCTTCGGGGTTACGTTCTTGTTTTGAGGGGACGGCTTGTAGAGGAGGGGCTCATAAAAGGCCGGCGGCGGAGTTATGCCATAAGAGGCGCCCGAGGTGGGGTAGCTTTTTGTCGGTTTAGCAACCGGTGATCGGCCCTTTCGCTATGCCTGGAGTAAGGATGGAATATATCGAGATGATTGGGTATAGGCCGTCGGTGCTTTCCGCGCTTGGAGTCATCCGATACGATCCCCGTAAACAGCTTACTTATAAATAAAATGCCCCTATGTCCTTTTGCGGCTCTTCGTCAAATATATTTCAGATAGAGGTGTTTGGTGTGATTTTTAGCGATGAACTCAAAAGAGTCCGGTGTCCGTCGTACCGAGGCGGGGTGATGCAATGCTCCCACGGGTGCTTGGAACGGCTGCCGGCGCCGCATGTACGCTCGGATGAGATCATAGGTATCGCTTAGGATCGAAGTGGAGCGGGGAGGAATAGGTGAATAAGCAAATAATTGTCGATGCTGTCCAAAATGCTCAGCATATTGGTTCATATCCGGCCGTTTCAATGAAAGTATTCGCCGCCGCCGGGAAACCGGATTATCATCTTGAGGAGTTGTGCAATCTTGTTGCGTTGGAGCCTACGATCAGTGCTCAGGTGCTCAGAGTGTCGAACAGCGTTTATTATTCGCGAGGAGTTCGTTTTACCTCGCTAGTCAAAGCGGTGGTTCATCTGGGCATTGAAAATCTTAGACGGATACTTCTGGCCATCGAGTTAATCGGCCTCTATCCGTCAAAAACAACTGTTTCCGGCTTTAAGGATTCCGATTTCTGGAAGCACTCCCTGGCCGGAGCGATGCTTGCGCAGGAACTGGCCGAAAGAAGCAAGTTCGCCGACATTGAGTTGTGTTTTGTAAGCGGCATGCTGCGAAATATCGGCGTTCCGTTTCTCCGCCAATTCTTTCCCGAGAAATTCAAGGCGATAATAGAGGATTGCGAACAGACCAAGAAGGCATTCGGCAATTCGTGTGGGGATTTGCTTGGCATCGATCATCGGCATATTGGTTGCCTTATCTGCCAAAATTGGAATCTCCCGCATGATATATGTTGCTCGATAGAGGGAGGCAATAAGCCTTCGGAACCAAGTTCCACCGTTTCGGAAGCGATCATTCTTGCCGACGCCGTCTTGGCAAAAAGGCAATATGCGAATTGGGACAACTATTACCCGACAAGTATACGCGTTGATTTACTTCGGAAATACGCGATAGACGAGGAATTCATCGAAAATAAGTGCGGGAGCATGCTTAATGATATCGATGTACTTGCGGTTGAGATGCTCGCCGGGTACGACCGGGACTGATTCGACCAATGATTTCGGCGTAGCTGCTGATCCATCTTAGGCGGCCCGCTCTCCGCAATGCGGTGAACGGGCCGCAATAAGCGCATAATTCGAATTGGCGACTAAAGGATCATCCACCTACATGAATAGAGGGGAAAGATTTTTAGGTTGCCGCCATACTCTAAGACCTTCGACCTATTTCGCGCATGCTTTTCGCACGCGCTCCCACCCGTCGGCCGGAATATGTGCTCCAATAACCTGGCAGACTTCGTAGCCACAGGCGGCCCCAAGTTCGCCGCACTTATCCAACGGCAGGCCGCTGACCAACCCATGAAGAAAACCCGAAGCCCAGAGGTCACCCGCGCCGGTTGTATCTCGAGCGCCGCCGTCACCCAAAATACCGATCTTGTGGCGCTCGCCGTCATGCGCGATGAAGCTGCCGCGTGGGCCTACTTTCAGTACCGCGATATCGGCCCGTTCCGCCAGCGCGGTCAAAGCCTTGTCTTCATCGGATTCCCCCGTAAATGCTTGCGCCTCATCTTCGTTTGCGATCAGTATGTCGACATAGTTATCGACAATGTCGTTGAGAATCTCACGTGACGCTTCGACTACCGTGTAGCTGGCCAGATCGAGTGAAATACGAGCCCCCGCCGCTTTAGCTGTCTCTAAGGCCGCTTTGATCAGTTCTGGGTTAAACAGAAGGTAGCCTTCAATATGAACAATGGCGGCATCGCTGAGATCCACCGCCCGAATTTCTTCGGGAGTACTTTCGGCCGACGCCCCCAAATAGGTAAACATGGAACGCTGTGCATCGGGTGTGATAATCGACAGCACCCGGCCGGTTGGTGAGTCGGAAAGAAGCAAGTCCGGGTGGACTTCGTTATCCGTGAGCGCCATTTCGAGGCGTTTGCCCAATTGATCATCGCCTCGTTTCCCGACAAAGCGCGCCTTCCCGCCAAGACGCCCGATCCCAATTATCGTGTTACATGCCGACCCGCCCGGAACCAAATCCGGTGTAGCGGTCGATAAACCAACAATCTCTTCAATCTTGTCGGCGTCTACAAGTTCCATGCCACCCTTGGAGGCATGAACTTTTTCGAGAAAATCATCGGTTTCACTCAGAAGTAAGTCAACTAATGCCGAGCCGATACCAACAACCGTATTTTTCTCCACACTGCTCATATAGAAATCCAATCAGGGTTGGGGGTTCAAGATTCGCAACTTTTGCAGACCAACAAATATAACAAACGTGGGCCGTTGGATGGGGATATTGTTGGAATAAGAATCCTTCCCACCCATCACATTGTCGTTTTGAATCCGCTGCCTATCGCACGGCATTCCAGTCGCCGCGTCTTTTGAAGAATGATTTTACGCGCTTCGGACGCCATCGTCTCCACTTGTTGGTCGGTACGCTTATTGTTAAGATGAAACAAGCCAAGCCGGTTGACCTCCGCCTCGAGCGCCAATTCAACGGCATCGGTGTATAGTGAGTGCCCCCAACTGGGATTGTAATCGCTCGAGGTGTACTCGGCGTCGTGGATCAACAGGTCGGCCCCCCGGCAGAAAGCGACGTAATCCTTGAACGGAAGTCCCCCGGTATGGCGGTAACTAAGTTCGTTGTCGGTAAGAAATACGAATACCTTCCCGTTTTCTTCGAATCGAAAGCCCAAGCCGCCATTGTTGGGATGGCTGAGGCTTATTGGTCGAATTTTCAGGCCACCTACCCTAAAAGTGCGACCGGGGCGAATCGTCCGAAAAGCCAGGCGTGCTTTAATATCGGCGCCGCCCAGGTGGACGGGGAAATAGGGATCGGTCATAAGACCGTCAATAATGCTCCGGTACGAAGACATTCCGTGTGGGTCGCCCAAAACCGTGATTGCCTGTCTCGGCATAAAAAGGGGAGCAAAAAAGGGGAAACCGAGAAGATGATCAAGATGGGCGTGCGTGAACAGCATCGTGATCTTTTGGGGGCCTTCTTGCGCAAGTTTATGTCCCAGGCATCGAATTCCCGTACCGGCGTCGATCACGACAATATCACCGGCCGCCGATCTGACCTCCATGCACGTCGTGTCTCCGCCGTATTTAATGTATTCCTTCCCGCAAACGGGAATCGAGCCACGTGAGCCCCAGCAACGAATGTACATGCGCCCCCTCCCATCAGGTTGCGTGGAAAGCTTGTCGATGGATCACTACCCATTGGCGAATTCGTCGCACTGAACATCACGAACCCCATGCCGATTTTGTATGGAAGCAAAAGGCATAAGATGTTGTGTTCACCAATGATACATCCTTTAAAGAATAGTATACCACCAGAGAAAAGAATAATTCGAGGAGAAAATGTCGGTGTAGGGTCGTGGGGGAGGTATGCGTTCATTTCTTGGCAGCATATAGAGCCGGGGAATATGGGGGACGGTGTCAAACAGGGTACTATAAGCTATGCAACCAATAACCGAAATAGACTATGTCTGCCTTCATCGCCATGTTTTGGTCCGCACTTTCGCCGACTGCCGACGAGTTACTAATACGGAAGACCGGCAACAGTTTGTTTTTAGGTTGAGCCAACGAAAAAGGAGACCGGATTTTGGCGTGATGCCCGGGTTCGGGCGGGTACCGGCATCTTGCGATTAATCGACCGAGACCTTTCGCGAGCGCCGGCGACATTTTCGATTCTACGAGGGGCGTCCGTAGCGATCGCGGAACTAGTAGGAGCATCGATTACGCTGAGAGGGGAAATTAGTCTCTCTATTTGAGGTAGTGTAATTTTTGAGACCTTTCCTGATTTCGCACGGAAACAGCCTTTGGGCTTGGCCAGAGTATCGGACGGGGGCCGGACAGAGGTGCACATGCTCGGGAGCCATTGGGGAGAATATGTTGGAAGGGTCGGGGGGACCTTATCCGCGTCAAAAGGGACTCTATATACAGACGGGGAGCGGCCCCCCCTGGTTGCGCAAAGTTCCGGCCAAAATGCTGTTTGGGCCGTCCTGTGTATCGTACGAATATGCCTTTTCCCGGCATGGTCTGATCCCCGAGCGGGTGGAACAGATACAGAGCGCTATGACCGGCAAACACAAAATATTCAAAACACCGGTCGGTATCTTTGCCTACACGCTTGTTTCGCTTGAATACTACCGTACCGGATATCGCCGAGAACAAATCGATAAACGGCGAGCGTTTTTGATTGCCGATCCGGAAAAGTCGACCATGGACCGAGTACTTTTTGGAACAGGGCCTTTTTTTCGAAGCGGGGGATGAAAAATTTTCTGTTCGACAGCCCGCTGATTGATTCTGAGGATTTCATTCGGCCGGTCACGCGCCTTATGGTGGCCATTATGCGCACGAACTCTTACTGAAACCTTCAGGTAGTATTCTGCCTCAAAGAAAGACTATCATGAAGGCTCCTCTGGAAAGCCAGTCTGTCACGCCCACTGTCGATCCCCTTGAGTATATGTCACCCCCTTCCCAATGAGTTTAATTATTGACAGCGCCTCCGACCCCGGACCCACTACCGCTTCCAATTAGAGCCCATAAGCTGGTGGGATACATCGAAACGGATTGTCGCGAAGTCGGGCTTAGGCAGGCATGAAAATCCAACTCGGATACCATGCCGCCGAGGAAAAAACATCCATTTCGATAATGGCAGGTGCTGCGCCGGTCCAACCCGGGCTCAATCTATTCTCATCCCCTTTCTGTGCATGATGAGAGTCGGCCAAAAGCAACCCAAAGTCATCAATTAAATATGCCTCCAATGCATTCATGAGCACTTCCCCGCGAATCACGCGAATTAAATCATTGTCGCTACCTTAAACTATTGGTGTTACCAAAGCAGGTCGCACCCGCGAACAACAAAACGATATAAGCGTGTTTCATTAAAGTGAGTCCTCATTTTCTTGGCGCAAGAAGGCATAGGGGATTTCATAGACTTAGCATAACTATATCAGGAAGGCACCGCCAAGGCCTCGTGGCGCTTGGTGCGTGTCGTGCGAATTCATCGGTTCGCTTAGACTTGCCTTTATCTTATATAGACCACCATTGCTTAATCCCCTGAAAAATATGTATCTTTGAAAGATTATGGACATCGATGACCATTTTCGTGACGGTCGATTATTCCGAATCAAAACTGTTCTTTGTAAGTTTTTGAATAGTCATTAAAGCGGAGAGGTGCCTGAGCGGTTGAAAGGGGCGGTCTCGAAAACCGTTGTGGTCGTTAGGCCACCCAGGGTTCGAATCCCTGCCTCTCCGCCATTCCCTCAGAGCCACCCTGACAAGGATGGCACTGAGGGAATGTTGTAGAGGTGCGGGAGCCCGGTTGATTTAAGGTCAAAGAGCTAAGATCAAAAAACATGCATTAATCCTGCCTACATAGTAAAAGAGGACTTGTATGGGTGGGGTTAGGGATCTTGAAAGTAGAACGTTTGGATTCGTCCGAGATGTGAGATCGTTCGTAAAGGATCCGCCGAAAACCTTAGCCAATCGATTGGATTCCTTTCAACTCATCAAAGCGTCAGGTTCCGTGGAAGCCAATTATATTGAGGCTCGAGAAGGGGTGAGCGATAGAGAATATTTCTATCGAATAAAGGTGTATAAAAAGAGAGTGTAAGGAGAGCACCCACTGGTTGAGACTCGTCGAAACTCAAGGGGGTGCTGATACAGAATCAAGGCGGGTGGTATTGATTGGAGAGTCTCCGGAGTTATGCAAAATATTCTGGTCGATTCTCCGAAAAGGAAACGCCGGCCAATCAAGTGCTCGTTGATTCATAGAATTACCTTGTTTGGGTCTTTAGTTCTTTGATTTTTGCTCTTGCACAACGGAGAGATGCCCGAGTTGGCTGAAGGGGCACGCCTGGAAAGCGTGTGTACGTTTTCGCGTACCCAGGGTTCGAATCCCTGTCTCTCCGCCATTTCCCGCCGGCCCGCCCTTTGGGGTAGGCTGCAGGAGGAAGGGCTGCGGAGGTATGGGGGAGCACAGAGGTTAGACCGCCGAACGGCGGTGAGCCGATGGTGGCGCATGTGTCGCCAATCCCTGTCTTTTGCCGGTTCAGATGCAAAAAGCGAAGAAAACGCAACCTCACCGAATCGCTGAAATAGCCGATAATTATGGGGGCCAGGTTCTGCGCAACCAAGGGGCCGTGAACCCCGCCAGGCCCGGAAGGGAGCAACGGTAAGCGGAAACCCGGTGTGCCGCAGAGGTGCTTGGCCCCCTTTATATATCTCACTCATTTTCCGACTGCTCGAACCGTTTCGCTGATCGTTGTACTCTTTTCGGTTGCTTCTTGGTAGGCTGTAGAGCGTTTTGGGGGCGGGTTATGTCCGCGGGGTTCACACATTGCTCACGGCTATTGCCGGGAGGGGATTGTGAATCGGGGAATAGCCGTTACTTCAGTTCGGAAAGCCTTGCGGGTACTAATTGCGGCTGTTCATCTGCGTATTATAGTTTTTCTTTGCTTAGAACACCTTAGAACTCTAAGGAAAATCCTCGCGAAGGCGGCAACGGCTTCGCAAATGGTTGCCGGTCGGTCGGCTTTTCGGGCCGGGTGGGCGCGGCAATCGGGGCAAGCGGAGAATGTGATCCACTAACCTGGAATCGTGGTAGTACAAATTTGCTATGAGCTACTTGGTATTCGCACGCAAATGGCGTCCGCTTTCTTTTAGTGATGTTGTAGGGCAGGAGCATGTCACTCAGACGCTGAGTAAGGCGATTGAGAAGGATCGCGTAGCTCATGCCTACATATTTTCGGGCACGCGTGGGGTGGGTAAGACGACCACGGCTCGGATTCTGGCCAGAGCCCTTAATTGCGAGAAAGGACCGACGCCTACCCCATGTGGGGAATGTGAGTCATGTCGTGGAATCATGACTGGTTCCAGTTTTGATGTGCTTGAAATCGACGGTGCTTCCAATAACTCCGTAGAAGACATTCGGGAGCTTCGGGATAATATCAATTATTCTTCGATGGGCGGTAGGCACCGAATTTACGTGATCGATGAAGTGCACATGTTGTCCAAGGCGGCGTTCAACGCGCTGCTCAAAACATTGGAGGAGCCGCCTCGCAACGTCATTTTCATATTCGCTACGACGGAGCCGCAGAAAATCCCCGAAACGATTCATTCTCGGTGTCAGCGCTATGATTTTCGTCGCATTTCGACGGAGTGCATTCTGGATCGGCTCGAGCGGATATGCCGGGAGGAAAGCATCGACTATGATCGCCAAGCGCTGTTGCTGGTTGCGCGCAAAGCGGATGGGAGCATGCGCGACGCCCTCAGCCTTTTGGATCAGGCATATTCGTTTTGTCGTGAGAAGATGAGTGAGAAAGAGGTTAGGGGGGTCCTGGGGCTTGTTGATACCGAGATCTATGCGGATATTATGAAAGCGGTGGCGGCCAAGGATGAGGGGCCGGTATTGACGGCGGTGCAGGATGTTTTGACGCGAGGGTACGATTTGCATGAATTCTTGCTGGGATTCCAGGAGTTTATTCGTACTCTTTTATTTGTTCGGATACCTTCGGTGTTCGAAAGCCGGCGGGTCGATTTGCAAAATGATGCCGTGGATCAACTTGCCGAATTGTCCAGGAGTTTTGCCGAAGGAGATCTGCTGCGAATGGCGGAGATGTTACGGAAGGCGGAGCAGGATCTACGGTGGAGTGCATTTCCGCGATTCTTGGTGGAACTGACGCTTCTTAAATTGGTGCGGATGGACCATTCCGTGACGATAGAGCAGGTTCTGGCGGCAGTCGAGGGCAAGGGGGGCGAATCAACCGCAGGCGGTCTTGGTGGTGCTGTTTCCCGCCATCGCTCAGTGATCACCGAAAAAAAAAACGACACAATAGCTAAATCTCCGGCGCCCCCGGTAGATGTCCCGGAGTCGAACGGACAAAATCAGGGGGCTTCCGAGCAAGTGACGGCGATAGAGGAGCAGGCGCCGCGCATAGTATCGATGCGGGGGGAGGATGAGACTCCCGAGTCGTTTGAAACGCCGACCGTTACGCTGACAGAAAAGCTGGATACGGCGGTTTTATGGCCTAAGTTTATCGAAACGCTGATGAATGACAGGCCGAATTTGGGAACGTTTCTCTCTATGGGCTATGTGGCGTCGACCACCGAAGAAAGCATTGATCTTCGCTTTGGGACCAACTTGAAGTTTCAGTTTTCCGAGGTGACCCGGAAACAGAATCGTGATACCATAGAAAAAAGGCTTAACACCTTTGCCGGGCGTCCGCTTGAGCTTCATATCAGCTTGGCACGTGAGGACCAAAAGACACCGGTCAAGACGGTTAACCCCGACGAAATGAAAGCCCGGCGTATGTCGCCCTCGCTGGTTGATGATATGGCCGGAGAACCGATCATTGAGAATGTCATGAAAGTGTTCAACGGTGAAGTGATCTGAGAGGATTGTGTATGGCAAAGAACATGACGAAGCTGCTCAAGCAGGCACAAAAAATGCAGGCGCAGATGATGAAGGCTCAGGAAGAGCTCAGCAAAAAAGAGCATGAGGGGACGGCCGGCGGTGGGATGGTGAAAGTGGTGCTCAACGGCGCCAATGAACTCAAGTCCGTTCAGATAAACCCCGAGGTCGTGGATCCCGACGATGTCGAGATGCTTGAGGATATGATCATGGCGGCTTTCAACAATGCGCAAGAAAAGGTAAAGGAAGCCTCCGATGAGGCCATGGGTGGTCTGGGCGGCGGCATGAATATCCCCGGTTTGGGGTAACCCGATAAATGTGAGTATGGTTAAGCCACTCGAAGAGTTGGTTGAAGCGTTTGCGCGTCTTCCTACGATTGGGCGCAAGAGCGCTTGGCGTCTGGCGCTCTACCTTGTAGAGCGCAGTGATGACGAGGTGCGCAATCTTGCGCATTGCATCGGATCGCTAAAGGAACGGGTTATGATCTGTCGGCGCTGTTACAACTATAGTGAGGGTGAACTCTGTGCCATTTGTTCTTCATCTACACGTGATCAATCCATTATTTGTGTGGTCGAAAGACCTGTAGATATCTTCACCATCGAACGATCCGGACGATATCGTGGTGTGTACCATGTTTTAGGCGGAGTGTTGTCACCGATTGATGGGGTTACCGCCGATAAGCTTCGCATAACCGAGCTTTTGCACCGAGTGGAGACCGAGAAGCCCGTGGAAATTATTCTAGGTTTGGGAGCGAGTGCCGATGCCGAAACGACCATGCTGTATTTGGCAAAGCGTCTGGCGGCTACGGGGGTCCGCGTTACACGCTTCGCACGGGGATTGCCCGCGGGGATGGAGCTTGAGTATGTCGATCAGGTGACACTTGCGCAGGCAATGAACGAGCGTACGGATCTGCGCTACGGCGAGATAAAGGAGAATGAATGACACGGGTTGTCGGTATTTGGGGGCGACGGGCGCTGTCTTCACTTCTGTTCCTGGGCTATTTCCCGCTTTTCCCCGGCACCGTAGGATCTGCGGCCACTGTTGCGGCTTTGTGGTATTTTCGTGAGAGTGTTGGTCCGTACTCCGGGCACATTTACTTCTGGCTTGCCTCGCTCGGGGTTGCCGCCCTCAGCGTGTTTTTGTCTAACGGGCATAAAGATGTTTATGGGGGCGATAATGACCCCAAGCAGATCGTTGTCGACGAATGCGCGGGCCAACTTATTACATTCTTTATGGTTCCAATCACCGTTCGGACCCTGATCCTGGGGTTGCTTTTGTTCCGTTTTTTTGACATTGTCAAGCCATACCCCATCCACAAATTCGAAGAGTTGGAGGATGGATTGGGGGTGACGATGGATGATGTCGTAGCGGGTGTATTTGCCAACATATCACTTATCGCCATACTCTGGATATACCATGGTCTCACTGGCTGGTTGGCGGGAATTGGTTGAGTCCGCCCGTAAGCTGGGTGTCATGCTGCTCGATAGGAGCATGAACCTTTCGGTGGCTGAATCGTGTACCGGGGGTATGATCGGCGCGACCATTACCGCAAATCCGGGCTCTTCCGCCTATTTCCGCGGCGGCGTCATTGCCTACGACAATGCCATAAAGGAACGTATACTTGCCGTACCCGCCGAGATCCTCCTCCGGCATGGTGCCGTTTCGGGGCAAACGGTAACGGCGATGGCGACGGGGGTTTGCCGGCTCATGCAAACCGAATGCGGGATGAGTGTGTCGGGTGTTGCGGGTCCCGAGGGCGGTACGGTCGCAAAGCCGGTTGGTTTAGTCTACATAGGCGTTCATTCTATCGGTCGATCGCAGGCATTCAGGTACCTATTCAAGGGCAATCGGGATGAAATCCGAAAACAGGCGGTTGAAAAGGGATTGGAACGGATGAACGACGCGCTGAAAAGCCAAGACTAAATGACATATAGAATTGATTCAAGCGGCGAGGAGGTGGCGCAGAGGATCTATTCCTTCCGGTTACCCCGATATCGTGTCGGGTCGAGCACCCCTGCTTCTGAAAACCCTTTCTTTCGCAACAGGCAACTGTCGCAACATCCGCAGGCCGCACCTTCTGGTGAGGGGTCGTAACAACTGTGAGTTAGGCCGTAATCTAATCCCAATCTCGCGCCGGTTTGAATTATCTGAGCCTTTGTCAACGAGATCAGTGGTGTGTGAATCGAAACCGGCATGCCTTCGACTCCCGCTTTTGTGGCCAATGCCGCCATTTTTTGGTATGCCTCGATGTATTCCGGACGGCAATCCGGATAGCCGGAATAATCTACGGCATTCACCCCGATAAATATATCGCGGCTCTCGGTGACTTCGGCCCACCCAAGCCCGAATGAGAGAAAGATCGTATTGCGGGCGGGAACGTATGTGCTGGGAATGCCGCTTTCCATTGCCGCGGCGGAGCGAGCTTTGGGAACGGCGATGTCGGCGGTAAGAGCGCTGCCGCCGAAAGCGGCAAGGTCTACGTCGACGATATGGTGCTCGATCACTCCTATATTTTCGGCGATTCTCTTTGCCGCCTCGATCTCCACCGCATGTCGCTGTCCATAACGAAAAGTCATGGCATACAGTTCAAACCCTTCGTTCCGGGCAATCACCGCACACGTCGCTGAATCAATACCGCCGCTAAGAAGTACAATCGCACGTTTCATACACTCACCATGAATTCTCGTATTTCATTTCCATAAACCCACACCTCGTTCCGGTATAACAAATCGAAGCCGGTTTTTCCCTCGGCTGTTTATACAACCGACCTTTGCCATCCGCCGTCAGCTAACAGCTATCCGCGACAACACGAGAGAACTCGCCACTTCGAGGCTCCGTCTCACCCCGTCGTGGGGGCCTTCTCCGCCTACGCAGAAGGGGCCATAGTGCATAATTTGCGGGGAAAACGTCAAAAAAAGTGCTCTCCGCCGCCATCAACTGTCCACTATCGGCTGTCCGCTACCTTCCCACACACTCATCTCCCCACAGCACCTTATGCAATTGTACCCCCAATCGTATCGGTCGGCCACAAGAGAGT
>WJJU01000883.1 GCA_014729595.1 Chitinivibrionales bacterium | reverse complement strand
TCCATAAGGTGCGTAGCGTAGGAGTGCCGAAGGACGTGGGGGCTTCGTTTTTTTTGCCGACTTACCGCTCCCAATTCCCGCTGAACAATACGTTGTATTTGCCTCCGCGACAGTCGCCGACCTTTGCTCGAGGTAAACAGCGGCGCATCGAAACCGCGGGCGTCTTTTCGGCCGTGCAGGTATGCGTCGATCAAATCGAGTGCGTCGGGCGTTACCGGCACAATACGCTCTTTGCGTCCTTTCCCAAGCACCCGAATCATGCCGCCTCGCCGGTCCAAGGCGCCGACGGTAAGTTCGTGCAACTCACCGAGCCGAATACCGGTTCCATAAAATAATTCCACAATGGCCTTGTCCCGCGCATGAGCCGGATCGGGGGGGGCCGCCCCCAGTGTATCGGCTTGTTTGCGGGTGATTGATGAGGGAAGCGGTTTGTCAAGTTTCGGGTTGACCGACGCGGCGGCGGGGTTAGTCGCCAGGAATTTTCGTTTGACACAATAGCGCGAAAATGATTTGAGTGCGGCGATTTTGCGGGCTATCGAACGCGGTTTCAAGCCTTTTTCGGTCAGCGAAAAGGTAAAACCACGTATCATATACCTGTTCATCGATTCATTAAGACCCGAATTGCCGGAACGCCGGCCGACAAACAAGCGGAACTGCTCAAGATCTCGGCGGTAGGCGTTGACCGTGTGCTCCGAGAAACCACGCTCTTTGCGAAGGTAATCGAGAAAGGTGTCCACCGCGGCCCCCAACGACGAGGATCCTTCATTAGCATTTGGTAGGCTGTTTGCTGGTGATTTCCACTGTCGCATCGTATGACGAATGCCTTCGCGGCGGGATTGAAAAATCTTTCGAAGGGTAGCCGCCCGCTTTGTAGTATAAATCATGCTATGGCGCTAATTATAATTTCAGTACTTGGCGTCGGCTGAAACCGCGCCCACCGCACCACGCGGCGGCTTGCATTTAACATATTTTGAGTGGCTTCATTGCTTTAACTCATCCACGGAGTACACCCATGAGAAAGGGTATCATTCTGGCCGGTGGATCCGGCACGCGCCTGTATCCGATAACGCGCGGTGTCAGCAAACAACTGATGCCGGTATACGATAAGCCCATGGTCTATTATCCTTTATCGATCCTTATGTTGGCGGGGATTCGCGATGTCCTGATTATTACGACGCCCGAAGATGCGGAGAGTTTCAGGCGCCTTTTGGGCGCGGGTGATCAATGGGGGCTTACCATAGCGTATGCCGTGCAACCGAAACCGGAGGGGCTTGCACAAGCGTTTCATATCGGCGGCGATTTTATCGGCTCGGATTCCGCGGCCTTGATTCTGGGTGACAACCTATTTTGGGGGCACGGATTGGTCACTCATTTGTCCGCGGCTTCGCAAAAAGAGCGCGGCGCAACCGTCTTCGGCTACTGGGTCAACGACCCGGAGCGCTACGGTGTGGTGGCGTTCGACGGCGGTGGGAAGGCTGTGAGTCTCGAAGAAAAACCGTCGCAGCCCCAATCTAATTATGCGGTAACAGGCCTATATTTCTATGACAACCGAGTCGTGGAATTCGCCCGCGATTTAAAGCCTTCCGCACGAGGCGAGCTGGAAATTACCGATTTAAATCGTAAATACATGGAATCCGGAGAACTTGACGTACAGCTTCTGGGCCGAGGTGTTGCGTGGCTCGATACGGGCACTCATGAGGCGATGTTGCAGGCGGCCACCTTTGTCGAAACCATTCAATCGCGGCAAGGGCTCAAAGTCTCATGTCCCGAAGAGATCGCGTATCGGTATGGTTATATCGATGCTGAGCAGGTGATGAAGCTCGCGGAGCCCATGCGCAAGAACTCGTATGGCCGATATCTCATGCAATTAGTGGATGGCGAGGGGCGATACTAAATTTGGAGAGACGAACCCATGAAATTTATCAAAGCAAGCATTCCCGACGTTGTCGTGATCGAGCCCAGGGTTTTCGAAGATGAACGGGGATTTTTCTTGGAATCCTATTCCCGCAAGGTATTTGCCGATAATGGTGTCGATGCTGAGTTCGTACAGGATAATCACTCTCTGTCGGTACAAAAGGGTGTGGTTCGGGGCCTTCATTTCCAGACGCCGCCCGCCACTCAGGCGAAATTGCTTCGGGTAACGGCCGGCGCCGTGTGGGACGTCGTGGTGGATCTGCGAAGCGGTTCCCCGACGTACGGCCAATGGGAGGGTTTTGAACTCACCGCGACCGACAAACGAATGATATTTGTCCCTCGGGGATTTGCGCACGGCTTCTGTACTCTTGCGCCTAATACCGAAGTTATATACAAGGTTGACAACCTCTACTCAAAAGAGCATGACGGTGGGGTGCGGTGGGACGATCCTGATCTCGGGATCTCGTGGCCGATCGATGAGCCGATTTTGTCGGCGAAGGACCGTGCGCTGCCACTTCTTGCCGATTTCAGCTCGCCATTCCAACTACACCCAACGGCATAATGGCGCCCCCTCAAGCGCAATAGCTTGTATTATGCATTGTCCCTGATGTGTCGACGAACGACTCGTTCAGTTACGGCAACGTCGTCGACGTTCTGAAAGGTGGGATTCCTCTCATGTCGCGGAAATCCGCCTTGCGGAAAAATCAGAAAGATCCAACCGCTCGGCGGCGCCACATGCAAGAGCCGATGCGTACCTATGGATGGGTTGTGACGGCGGTAATCTGTTTTATGTTTTTACGGTGATGATCGAGTCCTGTGCTCGCCGGCACGGCAAAGGGTACGATTCAAAGGTGCGGATGCTGCTCGAGGAGAACAAAACCGATCAGGCTTTGTAGCAACGCCTCGGCGAAATCGCGAGGCAATCGTTGGGTGTCAGAGCGGCAACCGAATGCGGGGTTTTCGCGATCTGAATAATAATAATATTCCTTATCTGCGCCTTCGTATTGTGATCGATGCGGCACTATTTTACTCTTTTGGTTCCTTCTTGGCGCTTCGTTTATAGCGACTTGTTTACCTTTATTATGCATGCTGCCTTTCGGCCGGGGGGGCTGGAACTCAAAGGCCGTTTGCCCCTTCTTATGTGCGGAACGGAAATTGCATGCTTTATTTAAAACCGTGCGCAACGCGGCATTTCGCTTTTACTACTCCGTACCCCGAGTTCCGCGCCATACTTAAAGAGTTGAATGGTTTCCCGGCGCTAAGAGCCGGCGATACATTTGCCGCGGCGACGAGGGCGCATACGGGCGCAAGAGGCATCGTGTGACGAAATTGCCGCCCTAACCGGAACCAACTATTTTTGCGAAGAGGCCGAAAATTGATCAAAAGAGAACCATTTACGATACGATAGCAACGACCGGAGGCCAAAATGCTCGAATACAAGGTACGTTTTTATCGTATCCGGCCAAGGAAAATAAAAAGCATCCCATGAAATTACGCCGATGTTCCATTGTTTTGTATATTTTCGCCGCGCTTACTACGGCCGGCCTATCATTTGGTTTGGGCGCGGCCGTATTTCGTGCGCGGCGAACACGAGTGATTCGTCTCGAGCGTGTGGTGCACTTCCCTTCGATACCGTCGGAGATCATGATTGGTGAAAGCAATGCACCGATTACGCTTGTGGAGGCGTGCGATTTCGAGTGCCGTTTTTGTCGAAAGGTGCGGCCGGTGATCGACAAGATCACGGAGGAGTATAAAGAAGAAATACAATACGCTTTCGTTCCTTTTCCAAGGGGTAATGTGGCCTACAAGGAGATCTACGGTGTCGCCTATGTGGCCGCAATGAAACAAGGCGCGGGGGCGGAATTCCGGGCGGCCCTTTTTCGCAAGAAGCTTGCCGCTAATAGTGGGAGCAAAGACCGGCGCCGGCGCGAAGCGGTCGCGGATGTCGAAGCCGTAGCCGAAAAGTTGAAGCTCGATTTGCCTCGGTTTAAAAATGATATGGAATCAGCTTCCACCAAAACTATATGGAGGGGGGCTGTTAAAGCGGTGAACTCCGCGGGACTTCGGGCGACGCCGACCGTGTATATCAACGGCTATCGAGTTCGAGGTGCATTGGAGCTAAACGGATATCACCAACTAATCGCTTCCGTGATCGATAAAGATTCCGTTTTCATACATAAAGAAGGTAACCGTCGACAGGCGGGAATCGCTCGTGCGTACCGGAGTGCGGTCTGTAGACAAGTAGATTGAGGAGGTCCTGGATGGTTAGGATTCTTACGGCACTTGCCGCGGCAACGCATCTCATGTTGAGCGCGGGATGCTCGTGCGATTGTCGAATATGCTGCGATACCGAAAATATGGAAGGGGTTCTGATGGAGGTCTGTCAAACGTCCGAGAATGCGCCAAAGCAGGATTGTGAAGACGCCGATGGAATAGAAGGATGTCGGGCGGAATGCAGATGATGAATGCGCGGCAAACGGACGAGCGGCTGTGGGAATTTCCAAAGCGCTGATCTTGGAGGAAAAGCCTGCATGAAAAAAACGATTGCCGTCTCCATCGCGCTTGCGGCTGTCGGGGCCTTGGATGTTTTTGCGTTTATGCTTGCTCGGCAAAGCTTTCCCGAGACGAAGTACCGGGTTTATCGACCGGATGAGATTCATTGCATCACCGAAGGGTTTCCGCGGAGCGGGCCGGCCAATGCGCCGGTGGCCATGGTGGAATACACTGATTTCGAATGTGCGTATTCCAGCCACATGGACAGCGTGCTCGATACAATTCGTGCGTGGTTTGGGCCGCAAATGATTGCGGTCTATCATAAACAGAGACCGCTCTATGAGGATACGGTCCGGCGCTTGAGGGTGCGAGCGGCCTACGCCGCTCATCGTCAAGGCAAATTCTTCGAGATGAAATCGTTGCTGACGGCAATAGAGCTTTCCGCAAACGATGCGGGACGCGAAAAAAAACTTCGAAGTGATATCCGGACCGCGGCCGACTTGGCGGGGCTCGATATGGCTCGGTTCAAGCGTGATATTGAGTCCGCCGAAATTGATGAAATTATCGATGAAGTCGTGAAGGAGACCGAAAGGTATGGTATTTATCGCTATCCATCGCTCTTAATTAACGGTCACTTCATTTGTGGGGTTCGTTCGGTAGAGTACTATGTCGAGCGCATTTCCGCCATGCTTCCGGATTCCCTTGTCGTTCATGCGCACCAGCGGGAGGAACTATGCATAGATTGATATCGCTTATCGCCATGATGGCCTGTTCCGGAATTTATTTCGGCTGCACGTGTGATTGTGAGGTATGTGCCGAAACGAAAGATTTGAAGAATTGTGATATCGTAAACGATGTGAGGAAGGCCGACTGCAGTGTCGAGCAGTATTGCATCGAAGAAAACCGAGAGGTGACCTGCAGCGCGGAGTGCAAGTGATCGGCCTCTCTCTTGGTCCCCATACGCGCCGACGTTGTCTTTTGCCTTGAGAACAAGTCGTCGCTTCGCCCCTCGGCCTCATTCACGGTATTATTCCGCATGCGGACAACGCCGCGGCGGGCAAGGGGAGGCGGCGGAGTACAAAGAGGCCGGTTTGTCCGGCATGCAAGCTTAAGTGGCCGCGTATGCTCTTTGCCGCCCTCTCCGCTATGTAGGTTTGTGGAAGCATAGCCGTAGCCGCACTCCGTTTTTCGTGCACGTACGGTTGCATCTTCTTTCCGTACGCGGTGTCCGAGAAAGTGAACCCCTTCGCACACCTGTATTATTCCTCTCCTGATCGTTTCACACTAAAGCGTCGGTTTTGGGAGCACAATGTCCATATTGACATAGCTCGTCCGAACATAGTAGACTCGTATGTGGGTCCTTTCTTGCGCCGGGGGCTCCAATGGACGATATATTCCAAGGATGGTTCTCGAACCCTTTGCGTGAAGCGTTTCCATCGCCGGCGGGGGTACACGGAACTTTGTTTGCCGCCGCAAAGTTAGCAGGCAGGGGGGATGTTGATGGAAATTTCGGCTACCAATACCGACAAGTTCAAAGTAATCAAGCTTGTCGGCAAAATTATGTGGGACGATGCGCAGGAGCTTGACCGACGGATTCGTCACATCGTTGAGGATGAAGGCTTTTGTCATCTCGTGTTTAATATGGATGAGGTGAGCTTTATCTGTAGTGGCGGCATCGGGGTCCTCGTTTATAACCTCAAAAAGGTGCGCGAAAAAGATGGTGGGATTTATATCGTCTCCGCAAACGAATACTTCAATTATATCTGCGAAACACTCAAATTCGACGTGATCTTCAACGGTTGTCTTTTTAAAAAATTTGAAGATTTTTGTGAGGGAGTACTCGATAAGAGCGTCAAGTGAAGTAGGGGAGCGGTTTCGCTTTCCACCGTGCTGAATTCTTCGTATATTGACCCGTCTATCATATAGGTGTGCTTTCGACAAACGGCGTATGTCTAGTGTCGGACGGGATACCGGTATACGGCTTGTGGGTGAATAGAGCCGGATACGACCTCGCGGTGAGTTCCCCCCCATCGCTGCAAAAGTTCCTCGGTATTCAAGCGTGAGGTGGGGAGAGGACTCGAAGGCCGTGAAGGCCGAAGAGCACGGTAGTACAAGGTGGACCGCCGCCGAAGCATGCTCGCGCCGGTGGCGCAAAAGAGCCACACCAGGGCGGTGTGGGTGAACGCTTACCGGGGATATATCGATCTCGCCCCAACGAAGCGATTGGATGCCGAGCGGCTTTCCCGGAGGTTAAAAATCCGGAAATAGCCATAACCTTGGCCATTCCAAATAATTCAATTGCTTGAATACATGCTTAACGGAATTTTATGCAACAATTGGATTCATAATACACCCGGACAGTGCATCAGCTAAGTATAGGATTACAACGACGGCCGGGGAATCGATCAAAATCATCCCGCTCATGGTGCGGCATCGGATATAGCTATCCGCAAACAAGATACGGACCTCGCCCTTTCTTCGTGATCTTCGTTTATTTCGTGGTTGTTGGTACGTCTCACAGGCACGGCAAAGCCGGTTGAAATGATTCCGGCATACCGCCGGAATCGAATTCGAAATTCGTGATTGTAGAAAGGGTAAGGGATTGAACGATGATAGGTAAGTTTTTCATTTATGTCGTGGTAATTGGTGTTGTCACGGGACTCTCGCGGGATCGTAGCTTTTATATGGGATTCACTCCCTGGCCTTATGCGGCGACGGAGGCGGCGGTCGAATGGGTTTACACCAATGTTGCCGAGAATGGTGATATAATATCTCATCATATAGAGGAGGGTGTGCCGTGGCCCGAGGCTTACGAGGGGACGTCGTTTTCGCCGGGATTCCGCACCGAAATTAATGGACGTGTGGAACGGCGCGCGTCGGGGCAACGGGTAGTGCTTTCGGTAAATCCAATCAATATCGATCGTGATCGTTTGGCCCCCTATCGGGGCGTGACTGAAGCCGAAGATCTTCCCGCTCCCTGGAATTCGCGGGCGCTGAACAGCAACGAGGTGAAAACGGCCTACCTTAACTACACACGCCGTATGGTCGAGATGTTTGATCCGGACTATGTGACCATAGGTATAGAAGTTAATCTTCTTGTCAGGAACAAGCCGGAACTCTGGCCCCAATATGTAGAACTTCATCGACATGTGTACGCGGAGCTTAAGCGGGATTATCCGGATCTTCCGATATCCGCTTCGTTTTTCTGCGTGCCGTTCTTTCCCGAATGGTCGGGCGGCGACGACAGAGAAGCACAGGAACAAGCTCTGACGGATCTGGAACCTTATATGGATTACGTCGCCTTTTCGGTACATCCTTTCATGAGTGCTTTACTGTGCGAATTGTTCCCGTCCGACTATTTCTCGCGCCTCTTCTCTTTAACCAACAAGCCTATAGCCGTCTCTGAAAGCAGCTACCCGGCGGAAGCCTGGCAAACCATGTCCGATCCGGTGATGCATTTTAACGGCACGCAGGCCAAGCAGCGATCTTTCGTTGAGAGCATGCTCCGGGCCGCCGATAATTGGGAGGCGGAGTATGTGGTATGGTGGACTATTCGCGATTTCGACAGGCTGTGGGAAAACGCGATGGGAAAAAGCGAGATCGGCCTTATTTGGCGGGACACCGGTCTGTATGGCGAGCAAGGAGCGGGAAGGACGGCATTGACGACTTGGCGTGAATGGTATGCAAAGGATCGAGTTACCCGACAACCTACGCATGTGCGGGAAGAATCCGAGCCGCTATTCTTTTCGGCTCGTGCGAATCGCTCTGATGGGTCGGTCGATATTCGGCTCGACTCCCGGCGGGGAAGCTCACCTGTTATTGATGTCTATGATATGCGGGGTACACGCGTGCGACGGCTGCTCAACGGCGAAAGTATCGTTGGTTCCCACACCCTGAGTTGGCACGGAAGAGATGACCAAGGATCGCTCATGCCAAGCGCCGTTTACCTGATTAAGTGCCGCACGGACTACGCCGAATATTCGGTAAAAGCACGGCTGGTACGATAATGCGGAGGCGCCGGCGGTCTTGTTTCGCGGTTTTTCCCTGAATCAACCTTATCGCCGTATAAAAACTGGTTGACATAAACGGATATTTCTGGACTTTACCGGTGGTGATATTCGGAAATAGATACAACCTTGGCGATAAGGCCATATAATCCAATTACTTATTACTCCGAGCAGAATTGCGGTTAATTGATGGCGTGTGACCCGACCTTTAGGTCAGCTTTTCCGGGTTGGCCCCTTAACACAAATTGTGCTCGGAGTAATAAATAAATGCGGGCCCAATGTTTTTGCAGCTACGGGGGTTAAGATCGTCGGCGGCATACATCGACCGATACTCGCCTTATGCACGCCTCTCTTTGACATGTTTTCCCGGCGCGCTTCAACTTGTCTTGATTTCAGAGCCAATTCTTTCGTTATCGAAATAAATCCTACGCTTTGCGCGGCGTATTTGCACTCGTAGTCATGCTTCGCGGTGAAATTCGCTCACCCTCGCTCCTATGTCTGCCGGGGGCGACGGGGCCGGTCGATACCTGCAAAGAAATCGTTGATAAGATTTAAAATCGCGAGAGAAAAAAGCATTCGATGGCACATTCCTTGCATTTTTTCTATCACTCTAAGATCCGCTTTCAACATGAGCTGCGTTCGGGAAGACCGAGCGAAAGTGCCTGGATCCGATCCCGCTCAGCGGGACGACGATGCATATCCGGGACGATATGGGGGGAGGCGCAACGAAGTAGACAGCCGCTCGTAGCCGGTCTGATTAGTAGCTCATTTTCAGAGCGGCACTAAGTTCGCGGCCGTCGATGGTAAGCGATAGTAAAGAAAATACCGGCCGCTAAGGTAATTGAACGATAATTTGAAAATAAACCACATGCGTGGGGCTCACCCGGGGCCCCCGTTATCGACGGGATTGTCCCCGCATGTGAAAACGCGGACGGGCGCACCGAATCCCTATATGTCAATGCGTACGTTCGTGAAATCCCTTTATCACTATACAAATCGAGGTGGTGTGACATGGATAACCTGGTTGGTGTCATTCTAGTTGCGGGAAAGGGTTCGAGGATATTCCCATTTAGTACTATTTACCCGAAGCCGTTGTTGCCGGTCTGTAACGTCCCCCTTTTGCATTACCAAATAGCGTTGATGAAATCGGTTGGCATTAGCCGAATTTGCATTGTAATTGGATATATGGGATATAAGGTTGTGTCGGCTCTCGGCGACGGACGCGATCTTGGGGTTTCGATTACGTATATTGAACAGGAAGAAAGGCTGGGGATAGCGCATGCCGTAGGGAAGCTGGAGAGATACGTAACCGGACCCTTTCTTCTTATTCTGGGCGATATCTACTTCGTTTCGAAGGACCTCGGGGCGATGGTGAGCAGCATGCTGGAAAATCGGAGTTCCGCCGTGCTTGCGGTGAAACATGAACATGATCCGGAACTTATCAAAAGAAACTTTACGGTGGTTCGGAATAAAACCGGGAGGGTCGTAAAAGTAATCGAAAAGCCGAGAACTATTGACACCAATCTCAAGGGGTGCGGGATCTATTTGTTTGAGCAATCAATTTTCGACGCCGTACGTAGAACGCCGCGAACGGCGATGCGGGATGAGTATGAGCTTACCGACGCCATACAAATTCTTATCGAGAACGGACACGATATACGAGCGGAGGCGGTTGTGGAAGAAGATATCAATTTGACTTACCCGGAGGATATCCTGAAAGTGAACCTTTTCGGCCTCAAGCTCAGAGGTGCGGACAGGCTTGTCGGGGAAAACGTCAGTATTCATCCTAAAGCCAAAATTATTCACTCGATAATCGGGGATAATGTCACTGTCGAACATCCAATTACCATAAGAAATTCCCTTATCATGAACGGCACCAATGTCTTAACCGGTAAGGACGTCGATTCCTTTATCCTCACCCCCCAATTTCAGTTGGATTGCCACAAGCGGGATGGTAGTAACGAAGCAACCGGGTTTCGGCGTCACGATCCGCATGTACAAAACCATACGCTTCCCATTATTCAAATCGACGAAACGGAAACCGAGAGCCACTTTCGGAACGAGGTGCGAATATGAGGGCTGGGCGAGACGCGACCCGCGGCACAAGGGAGTGAGTCCGCGGGGATCCGTCTCCCTATAGTCGGTAACGGCGCGCAAACCGTACGGCGACGGCGCACGTCGGCGACTCGGAGGACAAGGGCGGCCGGGGCGCCGCGGCGTAGTCGCTTGGCGAAGCCGGAAGATTACGCGCGCGGGTTGTCGCACCGCACCGCGTCGATCGCGCGGCTGTTTGTCTAAATAGTCGTTGTTATCGCTTTGCGCGAACGTGTTCGCTTAAGTCGTAGATAAATTCGAAGCCGAGTATTTTAGATACCGGAATGAGCTTGGTGAAATACTGATCGACGAAATCGTTGGCTCTGGAAATGCCGGTTTTGGGCACATAGACGACGTCGTAAGGCATAAGAGAAAGGTCCCGACCGCGGTTTATCCGCAATTTCCTTCTCAGGTCAAGAGTAAGAAGCTTTGCTCCTTCTCCTTCAACATTGCGCAAAATGACCACGGCTCGGGTTCGTGCCGTTCGGAGAAAGCCGCCGGCGGCGAATATGGCTTGTAGGGCCGTGATGCCGTCTCTATATTCAATGATGCCGGGATTCGGGACTTCACCACCTATGTAAAGGCGCCGGTTGTGAAATTTTTTAACGATTACGGCGACGTCCACTTTTTCGAGGAGGAAGGCATACCGGCGGGTAAGGACTTCGTCCAGCTCAGCCGGCGTCCGCCCGAGGGCAAGCACTTCATCGACGAGCTGGAGAGACACATTGCCGTCGGGGCGAACGGTCACCGTTTCGTTGAGTTCTGGATTGAAATACAATTTTATTTGTATGACGTCGCCGATCATGAACCTGTATTCCCCGGCCGGGTTCTGATTGACGGCAACCCGGTTATGCGAAGAATATACCGTGGAATCGAACGGACCGCAGATTGCTTGGAACGGCACGCAAGCACAGACAAGAGTGAATAGAAGCGGTTTTTTCATAATGGCACCCATCCAATGAATTAGGTGTAAAGGGATACGCGGTAATCGTGCTCCGAGAGTGAACGGTATTGACGGCTAATCACTATGCGTTACGATACATTCCGCATTTCGCGTACGACACCCGAATGTGTTTTGTCGAAACAATTATCGGGCGCATCGGCGAAGGCGAAAAACGCTGGGATGATTTACCCTCCCCCCCCGATACGTTGCGTAGGGACCGGCCGTGCAGTATATACGTGAGCCGTTAAAAATCTGGATTTCATGCATTCCGTCGTACGGACCAGCTCGGTTTAAATTGGTTTTGCGACAATAGTAACAACGCCCTGAACGAAAGACCGAGACCCGCGGCCCACCGCATGGGGTGTAGAACCGATTTAACATAATGCTTTGTGTAGAAAAGATATACGCCGTGATGAAAATCCACAATCGATCGAGGTGTTTTCTTGCGATGCGGCTGATTTGACTCGAGGTGATGGACGGTTGCGGACGGCAGGCAAAAGACGCGACCGCCCGCATCCTTAACGCGCTTACACCAGTCGGCGTCGATCCAGTAAACAAAATAGTCTTCGTCGAAAAAACCAGTGTGATCAAGTATGGATCTTCGGAACATCGTGCAGGCGAATGAAACCCAGTCGACTTCGTACGGCTCCTTACTTTCGTGTAAAGAATTGCGCAGATATCTCGTTGTCCAGGGGTTTCGCGGAAAACGACGGGACAGAATAGAGTGTCTCCCAAAGAGCGCGTTGGCCGGGGAGGGAAACATACGCGCGGTCTTCTGATTGGTGCCGTCGCTGTTGAGGAGCTTGGGCTGTAAAACCGTGACGTCGGGGTTCCCGTCCAGAAATGCATATTGCCGGGAAACGGCGCCTTCTTCCACGATGGTATCGCTGTCAAGCAGCATGACATATTTAGAATCACCGACGGTGAGCGCCTGATTGTATGCTTTTACCAAGCCGACATTATTTTCGTTTTCAATCAAAACAACCGTTGGATACGATCCTTTGATCATAGCGACGCTCCCGTCATTCGACGCATTGTCCACTACCACTATTTGGTAGAATACATCCGGTTCGGCCGCATAAATGCTATGGAGGCAGCGCTCAAGATCCTCTCGGCGATTGTAATTAACTATAAGTATTGAGACGCATGTTTCTTTGGGACTCCTCATATCCGTATCCGTCCCTTCATTGATGGTTTAATGGCTTTTGTCGAAAAGTGGGCATGTATAACACGGCGTATTGCGTGCCGCCGAAATCTTTTTACGTGAGAAGAGCGCCCGTGCCGATTGGAAGCGCTCGTTATTCCATATTTCGTCGAAATTCGAAGAAAAAGCATTGCCGAAATCATATTTTGAATCATAAACAACGCAACAAGGCGAAACACCGCCGTCGGGATTGATCGTGGCGGATCTGTAAAGGTAGTAGCAGGTGGATTTGCGACTCGATTGTCCGTACTGTAATTCGTTTTTACCGTAATCGTAACCGCTTTTGTCCGAAACGGGATACCATTCACGCGCCAAGGAGGCCTTGTCGGGCGTATCGAAAGGAAGACCGACGGGGATAAAGCGCATGACATCAACGCCGATATCCCTTGCCAATGCGACGGCGTCCTCTTGCTGATGCATGTTCGATTTCATTACAATGAACTGCCACTCAATCATTGGATGTGCGACTCGCCTTTCGCCGCGCTTTCGAAGCAGCAATCGAAGATTGTTCATTACCGTATTGAAGTCTCCGGCTTTGCGATAGGTGTCATATACCTGAGGGGTGGTGGCATCAAGGGAAACGACAAGGTATTCAAGACCCGAAGAAATTATGGAGTCCAAATCATCGGGCTTGATAATATTTAGATTGGAACTGATACTCGTCCCAACATTGTGCGCCTTTGCGTATGCAATCATTCGGTAGATGTCTTTATTAAGAAACGGCTCGCCCCAGTTATAAAGGTTAACCTCGAAAAGGTAGTGTTTAAGTCCGTCGAAGACCGCGCGAAAGCGTTCGAAATCAAGGCGTGTTCGGGGGCGGTTTAGGCTATCGGTCCCCGTGGGGCAAAGTGGGCAGCGGAGATTACAGCGGTTGATCGTATCGAGTATGAGAAGATACGGTTTGCTCCCAATTCTTATGTCTCTTTTGGCCATGTGTAGTTCGGTGGCGAAAAAATTGAGCAATTTTTGGGGTGTCAAATGAGATATAAATGAAAATGCATGGCGCCTTAGGCGTGTATATTGAGGTGTTTTCTTTATGACCGATTCGTTCACTACGATACCCTTTGATTGATGATGTAAGAACGCGGCGGCAATGTTTACCGCAGTACTTTTTTATAAGCTTCGACGGTGCGTTCGACGGTGTTGCGCCACGAAAACAGCGCCGCGCGCTTGAAACCTTTAGCCACCAAATCGGTACGAACATTGTTGTCTTCGAGAACCGCGTTCATGGCAGCGGCTATATCGGTAATGTTTGTCGGATTACAATAATAGGCCGCATCGCCCGCAATCTCGGGAATCGCGGTTGCCGAGGATGCTACCACGGGTACGCCGCAGGCCATGGCTTCAATGGGCGGAATGCCGAATGACTCCAAAAGCGATGGGAATACGAAAAGAGACGCTCCCTTAAATAGATCAACGACGTCGTCGCGGCAAATATTCTCTAAAATTTTTACGTCACGCCGCATGTTGAGCTTCTCGATTGTTGGATCGATATCATCGAATAAGTAGGAGCGTTTGCCCACCAAAACCAGGGAGTGTGGATGCTTGCTTTCCATTTTCATTAGATGGTACGCTTTCAACAGGCGAGGAATATTCTTGCGTTTTTCGAATTTCCCCACATAGAGGATGTATGGTTCTCTGATTTTGTAACGATCAATGGTTTGGGCCGTTTCTTCTCGTGACGCGGCGGGTTTGAAACGCTCGGAAACTCCCCAGTGTATCACGTCGATTACCGCGGGGTCCAGACCGTAGCATTCGATTAAATCTTGTTTGGTATACTCGGATATGCTCAAAACTCTCTCGGCCCGTCGTGTGCCGCGACGGTGAAGGCGGCGGAGCCGATAGGTCATAAGCGGCGGGTAGAAATCGTCATGTTTTTCGAAGCCAAGCTCACAGACGGTTACCACGGACCGAATCGGAAGCAGCGGGGGGGCGGCAAATGTTGCGTGGAAAAGATCGAGTCCGTGAAGCGCCGCGGCCAAGGGTTGGGCGATAGGCACGACAATCCATCGACTGCCGCCGAATAGGTGGTGCGGGACAACGTTTTCACTTAGGTTTGAAAATTGTTTCCGCGCGCTCTTTTGGTTCACATATATGTGGTATTCGTTTCCGGTGTCGCATTGGCCGAGGCGCTTAATGAGATTGGTGCAATAGGTTTCGGGCCCGCCTGCGTTTGTTCCGACGAATTCCGCGGTTACACCGATTCGCATATATTCTTCCCCTCTTCGGTTGAACGTACGGTTTTGCGCGCCGTCACCTCGCGGTAACAGGATTCCAGCTTTTTCACCATTTGGGTATCCGAAAAATTTTTGCATACATGATGTCGTGCGTGCTTGCCCAACAGCAAAGCTTCGGCCTTGTCGTCAAGGAGGCGCGTTAAAGCATCGACAAGTGCACGCGGGTTGGCGGCTTCAATCAACAACCCCGTCTTGCGATCCAGAATAGCCCTACGGACTCCACCGACATCCGTCGCGACAATGGGCAGGGAAAACACCATCGCTTCCAGAATGGTAAGGGGGAGCGATTCACGAAGGGAGGGTTGAACGTAAATGTCGGTTATCGCGTATATCTCACGGCTGTCGGGGTGGAATCCGGTAAATATGATATGTTTTTGCGTATTCAGACGCCGCGCCTCGGCGCGTAGTCGATCGAGTTCCGGGCCTGACCCGGCGATGATAAAAACGACATCCGCTCGCCGTTCAACAATTTCCGCGGCGGCGGCCAGCAATACTTGCTGACCTTTTTCCGCGCTGATGCGCGCAATGCACGATATGACCTTTTGGTCGGGGGCTATTGACAACGAACGTTTGATCGACTCCGTATCAAATGATAATTCGCTCAAAACATCGACGGGGACGGCATTGTCGACAACCAGCCCTCGAGTGGTAGTAAAGTTGGGAATTTGTTTGCCGACGGTCTCCGAGCTGGCGATAACCTTATCGAATGCTGATGTGCAAAGCTTATCGAGAGCAACCAGAAATTTTAGTTTATTGGTAATGGGAACAAAACCGTAAAGGGTGGTTATAATTGGATAACCGAAAAAAAGTTTCAAAAAAATACCCACAATATTGGCTCGGTTGTCGTGACAATGAATACAGTCGATTTTAAGACCATCCATACGTCGCTTAATTTCCCTCAGCAGAGGAAAAAAGCCTCTTTTGGACCAGCGATAGTACTGGATTCGGTCGGCGCCAAGGCTATTTTCATCGAGTATGTCGTCACCTTTCTGTTCCGCGCCGTATACAATCGGCGCTCTAAGGATTATCAGGCGATGGTCATAGAGTGAAGAATCCGATTTTCGGAAGACCGAAGCGATAATTTTTTCTATCCCTCCCGCTCTGGCCATCGTACTTTTTATATGCAGAACAACTATGCCGTCCCCCGAGCATGTACTCATTATGTGCGCCTTCGAGCAAGTTTATTGTTTAACCCTTTTCCAAATGATCTGAGCAAAAACATAAAGAGGAAACCACCTTGAAAGACAAAGCCGGAATTTGTGTGCGTCATAAGAGTCATGCATTAATAACCTGGGAAGAGCGTAAATGTTATGATTCGACGGCGATACCGAAGAGCGCTCGGTGGTACAAGCACCCGAATAGCCGAGTGTGGCTACAATGTGCGCCACATTCGTCGAATAGTTTCCTGATGGATAACAAAAACTCGTGACCGGAGGCCTAAGCCGGTTTTGCAGCATCTCTTTGGAGCGGCGAGCTTCCTTGTAAACGTCGTTTTCGGTCAGCTCCGCGAGAAATGGATGCGTATGTGAATGCGCGCCTATCTCAAATCCATGACTGGACAGAATGGACAATTCGGAGAATGACATTAGCGGGAAATGCCCGACAAGGACCAGTTTTTCCAGCTCTTTGCGTAGCGCTGTTTTGTCGAGGGAAGCCAAATAAGCGTTTCGGCTTTTGAATATTTTGCGATGATTCTCCGAAAGCCGCCCCGTGTGACCGCCTTCGCGCGCCCACCCCAAGACGGTGGAAAAGTCTCTCTCTATCCAGGACGCTCGTTTGCCGACGGCGTCCGTCACGACAAAAAACGTCGCCGTGAATCCATATCGTTTTAAAATAGGCAGTGCTATTTCTCTGTTGTTACGGTAGCCGTCGTCGAAGGTTATGACGGCGAGTTTGGGAGGCATGAGGGTTTTGGCGCTCAACCTATCTACCAAATCTCCGAAGGTGAGGGTGGTATATCCATGCCGTTTGAGGTGGAGCATGTGATTACTGAACACGCGCGGGCTTGTGGACAGGAGGCTGCCCGTCGTATCGATGGAATGATAGCAAAGGATAGGAACTGGTGTTTTTGAATGCCGCGGTATATCGGCGATTGTACTTTTCATTTGTTGACCGCACATTTTCCGGGTTTGTCGACGCCCTTCGAGATACTGCTCAAAATGCTCCCTTTTTGCGAAACACGGAAATGACGGTTAGCGCGATAACTTTTATGTCGAGGAGCAATGATTGATTTTGCAAATACTCTATATC
>WJJU01000882.1 GCA_014729595.1 Chitinivibrionales bacterium | reverse complement strand
GCTTGACAGGACCCAGCGTAATGAACAAAATTATGAAAACCGACCTAAGCCCAATCGGAGCCATTACTTCCCCCCGTTTTCCGCAACAAACGTTGCCGACCCTCCGAAGCGGCACTAAATGCCGCCGCCCGCGGCCGCCGGTATGGCGTTCCGCCGGCTTCACCCCCACCATCCCCGCGTACCGTTGAGTAGATGAACAGTATTAAAAACGCATACACAACCGCGCCAATCAGCAGGAACATGCTCCTGACCCTCTCGGGCTCCGGCAGCTCGGTACGAAGCGTGTTGATCAGTAGCGCACCGGCAAGAACCGCAAAGCCCGCCATGAGAACCGTCTCGCCGAATTCCATCACGAGCGCCACAAGCATCCCCGCTAGCGTCGCGGCCGCAAGGACATAGCCGCCATGCCTGACAAAAGCCTCTTCGTATCGCTCAGCCAGGTCGAGATCAGTGCCGAAAAAGTGGGCCGCGAGCGCTATGGTGATCAAGAATAGTGGATGATCAAGCTCCACGTTCCCCGTGATCAAGTAGCCTATCAGCGCGGCGTAAAGAGCAAAGAACGCCATCTCGGCTTTGTACGAAAACCGCCGCGCCGCCGCGGACCTTCCTTTCCGGCTAATGACGTCCATTACCTGGAACAGCAGGAGTCCCGCAAAAGCCAATACATAGACATGCTCTCGAAACCAGGGGTATGGAGGGTACGCGCCGCGCCTTTCCAAGAGATCCTGCTGCATCCGCCCGAGTTCGGGTAGCAGATGCAGGAAAACATAGGCAAGGGCTATTCCGGCACAGAATGAAGTGGTACGCCGTCGAACATGCCTGCGCGATAGGAGCACACTCACGGGATGTATGGCCGCCAGAACAATGACCACTACGATGCTTAAACCGAGTTCGCTCCGCATAGTCACAACCGCTCTCCTATTCTCTGAACCCCTTCCGATCAGTGAACCGGGTATGTCGAGAGAACCAGTGCGGCCCCGACAAGAACCAATCCCCCCAGCGTAAGCATAGCCACCCGCAGCCGAAAAGCACGAAACTTCGGGGCTACGCCCGAAAAGAACAGCACCGAAGCGAAGAGTACGGTGAGAAGGATATAGTTGTCTCCCGTTTGATTCGCATGCCTCGCTTTATCGAAGCTTTCGGCGGCCTCCTCGGTGAGTTCCATGGCCTCCCGTTGCTCCGTCACTTGGTATTCCGGCATGCTAAACGGTGACGACGGTGCATCCGGATCTTCGAACGGATCCGTCCTCATCCATGCCTCGGTAGCCTTTTTCAGCTCCGGCGGAAAACGCTCCAGAAGAAATTCGGCGAGCACTTCGTTGTTCTGACTTTTGGCCGTTGCGTATTGTACGAACAAGCCGACTTGGATGCTGAACTTACGTCCGGCAACGGCCGTCTTTTTGGCCGACTCCACACGCAGTGTGCTCGCCTGACTGAACGCAATAGCCTGTACCCCACTCCAACGAGTGGCTTGATAAGCGCTCCACGAAGAAGCCAAGGTTGCCAGCGATAAGAACACCGCCGAAATGACCTCTAGGGCATGATCCCGTGAAGTAAATTCCGCCCGAATGCCGATTCCTTCCGCCATAATCCGTCCTTACCTTGTGTTGTGCCGCGCACCTCCATCACAAAAGGCGACCGTTATTAACAAAAGACAAGCTTTTCGGCATAGTAGGCACCGAGGATTGCGGCGCACCCCCGTACGCTCGGCCATCATATCGAGGGCGGAGAGAGACAGTTCTCCGGCATTGTGTGGACGTTAATCTATGACCTGACGTGAAAGCCTCCCACAAAAAAACTCGATCCGTTCAGCCCTCCCGTAAAATGCAAGGAACATGCCCGACTCACACTGTTCCTAAAACTTTTTGAGCAACCTTCCTCCCGCATTGTGCATTCACGTCACCCTACCGAACAAAGTCGCACCTTGGCGGCTCCAATTCTCCGTTGGCGTTGAAGAGGCTTGCGGCTGCAAGCCGGGGCACAGGAGGTACTCAAGCCCCTCTTCTGAAATCTATTCCAGACAAGAGCGATGCCATAATCAAAAAAAATCCCCCCGAAAACGGCAAGCAGCCCAAAAAAATCCCATCCCCCGCAACAACTACCTCGATGAATGGCTATGGAGCGGTCACTTTTTGCATTTTTCCACTCCCTTCCCTCGCGCTTAGACCATTGCTTTGGCTCCCGATCCCCTCCCGATCAGCCATTGCGGCCCATTCCCGAAATGTTTTATCGCCGAATGAGCTTGCGGCAAGGGAGCGGCGATGCTCGGAGAAACGTGCGACCGCCTCGGCTCGTTCCGGAGGCACGGCATCTTGAAGAAACCGAAACAGAGCTTCGAGCCGGCGCTCCACCTGAATCGAGGTCGCGCCATACTGCATTATCTCGGACAGCCCCAATTGGAGATAATCTTCCCATGTCGGTACCTTGCACACGACCCTAAGCACACCGGAAGCATCCCATGCTTCGCCTATCTTCAAATTCGAATTTCCCAGACGTTTCAAGAGTGATTCGATATGGTCAAGAGCCTGCACGGCCGTCGTCGGGTCATTGACCGCTGGCGACAATGCGCGAATCGCCGTATCCACCAGAAGACGGATCGCATATTTCGGATCATTATGAAAGGCCCGTTCACGTCCCAGCATGATTCCCGCATAGATGCGCGCCCGCGATACCGCCGCTTTTCGCCCACGGATCAGCGCCATCGGTGCGCCGTCTTTCAATGCGTCGCCGACCGCATAGGGGAGTTCGATCAGAGTGCCCGTCTCGGCCGCGTACGCAACCAATACGCCGGTATTGTAGGCAACAACGTACCCTGGATCTCCATTGTAAATAAGATGGTGAACGGGAGTATCGCCGTCATTGTCCTTCTCGGAAACGGTTTGTGGATGCGAATGGCGCGTTTCGGCGGAGACAAACGGTGGATAAACCCCTGCAACGGCCGTGCGCCCCACTTTGCCGAGCGCCGACAATACATTCGTAACGGTCAGGGTCGTGAACACGCTTACCAGCTTTGCCAGGATAGCGACGCTTCCCAGCAACCACAAAAATCCCAACCATATTGTGAGTCCACTTACCTGTTCGGTTTGCTCCATCCCTATCATGCGCATCGCCATGAGCGAGTAAAGGAACGTTCCCGTGAAAATGCCGAGAGAATGCCGCAGAACCCGTGCTTGGGCGAAAATACGGGTGATGCGTGGCGAATATGATGCGCTGCCGAACTGCACAAG
>WJJU01000881.1 GCA_014729595.1 Chitinivibrionales bacterium | reverse complement strand
GTATTTCAACTGCGGGAAGTATTCCTTTCCCAAAGAGTGAATCTGGTAAATTTGCCAGTCCGTTTAGTTCCGCTCTCTCCGCCGTCGTAAGCTCGCCCTCCTTAAGATCCCAAGCCAGTTTTTCATATAACCAGGTGCCGACCAAATCAGTTCCGCTCCCCTCGCGCAACATCAACATATTCCACTGCACCACCGCGGCGGTGTCGCGGTAAATAGCGGGATATGCAGTGCCCGCCGGTGCTTCGGTCCAGAGCAACATTTTTAGCGTATCGGCCGTAAGGCTAAAAGGAACCGTGCAGTGCAGAGACGGCATTCGAAGAGTATCGATTGAGGATCCGGAGTCGGTGCATTGGCGAACGGTGTCGTGAAACGCCTGAACCTCGATTTGCAGGGAATCACCTTTTATGCTATAGCCGCCCGCGGGATAGTGCATCCAAATCGATGCCATTCCCGTTTGGGCCGGATCGAGCGAGACATTAAGCGGATTGTCATCGGGAGGTGTCCCCTTTTCACAGCCAACACCCACGATCACACCTATTGCACTTAACAGTATGACAAAGACCGTCATTTCAGTTTTCATACGCATCATTCCTTGCCCGTTCCGGCGTGTGAACCGCCATTGCGAAGTGCTTCGTTCATCGCGCCCGTACGATATCCTTCGAGATCCAACGACGCAAACACAAATCCGGCTTCTTTACAAGCTCGGGACAAAGCGGTCCTCATTTCCCACCCCCTCGCCAAATCGTCGATCGCCAACTCTACTCGCGCCGCATCGCCGTGACTTCGTACCCGAAACTGACGAAAGCCCAATCCCCTGAGAGCTTCTTCGGCCTTGCCGACACGATCCAGTTTCTCGGTGGTGATTCTTTCTCCATACGGGAATCGCGAAGCTAAGCAAGCGAAAGACCCTTTATCGGCCGTCGGCAAACCATAATCGCGCGAGTATCGTCGGATATCCTCCTTCCTCAGCCCCGCTTCGCAAAGAGGTGATACAATTCCCAGCTCCTTTGCCGCACGACTTCCCGGCCGATAATCATGAAGGTCATCGGCATTGGTGCCGTCAAACACGACGGCATAGCCATCTTGGCCCCTGATGCGCTCCAGCGCTCCGAAGAGTTCCCTTTTGCAGTAATAGCACCGATCAGGAGTGTTCTCCGCAAATCCCGCAATCTCGATCTCCTCCGAAACTATATCGCGGTGTCGCATTCCGTACTCTTTTGCGAGTTCCACCGCCTGCTGATGCTCGAATGAGGGATAGGTGGACGAAGTTGCCGTGACAAGAAGCAAATGCTCACCCACCACGTCCCGGCACACTCGCGCAAGAAATGTGCTGTCAACACCACCCGAAAAAGCAACCACTACGGAGCGATACTTGCCGATAATTTGCTTAAGTTCTTGCAATTTGTTCATAATTTAGGTCTTTTTTCCTTTTCGCGGGCAAGGGGCAATCAGAATGCGTGACTCTCCCCGGGAGGCGAATAATCTCACTCCCCATTCGAGAACTTCCCCTATCCACTATCCGAACGCCGACTCTATCGTTCCGCCGCCGACTACGCAGTCATCGTGATACAAAACAACCGACTGTCCAGGTGTTACCGCCTCCTGCGGCTCATCAAACACCACTTCCAGCCGCCCTTGCGGGAGAGTAACGCCGCACGGCCGTGGACTATGAGCATAGCGAATTGATGCGGTCAGCTTCTTGGGCAGGGGATCGAACAAGATGTTAGGTTCCCGCGCCACCAGACCGCGCGACAGCAAATCCTTTTTATCGCCTACAACGACTCGGTTTTTCGCGGCATCAAGGGAGACGACAAATAGTGGATGTCCCGCCGCTACTCCCAATCCTCTCCTCTGACCGATCGTATAATTACTGATACCCGTGTGCCTTCCCAGCACATTCCCGCTTGTGTCCACGATATCGCCGGGAATCGCCTCCACTCCCCGGTCGGCAAGAAGCCGCCGATAGCCACCTTCCCGCACAAAGCAGATATCTTGGCTCTCAGGCTTTTGAG
>WJJU01000880.1 GCA_014729595.1 Chitinivibrionales bacterium | reverse complement strand
GCCTCGAGATGATAATCGAGGTAATGGGAAAGAAGCTCGTTCAGAGCGGTCTGAGCGATTTCGGGAGAATGCCAATTCAAGGATACTTCAATTACATCCGATTGCCCAGCTTGCGCAACCGATAACTTTTTCAGGATTTGCATGACGGTTTTCTCAAAATCCGGCGGCTTATTCAAAAGGCCGATGTTGTGGAAAAGCTCGCGCATACCGTCAAAGAGGACCTTGCCCGTTCGCTTAATGTAATAGTAGATTAGCGCAATCGGTCCGCTCGGCTTTGCCGGAGCGGGGTTGAGAAAAGCGACGCCGATTTTGTCGACAACCTTACGAATAAGATAGCGATTGCGAAGAATCTCGATCTCCGACATTATGTCCTCTTTGCGCAGGGAAGTCGTGGAAACTACCACTTGACTGTTACGGGCGGTAAGAGTCGAAGCCGGGATGTTTTCGCGTCCGACTTTAACGAGTAACTTGGCGTCGGCGGCGTATTCTTCGGGCAAAATGTATACGCCGGCTACTAGGGCGGCCATTGCGCCGGCAACGAGCGCCGTTATGAGCCTCAAATGCTTGAACAGGACCCGGTATGTATCGCGAATGGATGGACCGGGAGAAAAAGGTATGGACATACCGCCTGCGTCGAGGGGGGGAGACGGCGATTCTTCGTGTGCAAGTCGAATCGTTGAATACGGCTCCGAAACGGAACTTTTTTGTGATAATGCCTTAGTTTCCGAGGAAATCGTCATCTCCGAACTCCTTGTCCCCCCTAAGTTGGGAGGTGAATCGTGGACGGCGGCTTGTAACGTTGTACACTGGTTGAGAAGTTGTCCGGTGCGTCAAAGCCGAGCGCTCCGGCGGTCCCGACTTCACGTCGGGATTGGTACCACAAAGCGCATAATCATTACCGCAAACGGATCCGCCGTTCGAAGCCGGTGGCTGACGACGTAGGCTTCTCAAACAGTATCTTAGGGCGTTAACAGCATAAGACGTGCCATTTTGTCACTAAAAGGGGCCGAAAAAATGTAAGAACGGCGGCTCGACGGCTGCCGCTGGGTGTTCCATGCGATAATGAGGGTACGGCGGGGGGAGAGTACCGAAAAGATTACCCTTTGTCTTAGATGAGCCGGGCAAGCCGTATTAGGAGTGCGAGAATGCTTTCGAATGCGGAGTTTGACTGCGGAATCGAAAAAAAATCTCCCGGATCACGAATCGGCTAAAAAAAAGCCGCGTAATGGAAACTTCTTTTCGCGAGAGGAGTTTACCGTCGCGCGTTCCCGGCGCTACGGGGGGATATATGCACTATTCCGTATACCTGTAAGCGTGGGACGATTACCTCCCAGTGTGTTTCACCGTCAAGGACCGGGAGAGATCGATAATGGGGGGTGGAGGGATTGTAAAAGCGGAATGACGGATTAGGCATGGTCATGGACGCTTTGCTGATTCGCAGTACTATGTCCGCCTTCTCCTCGACTACGTCGTTGGTAAATGAGTGGTTGTAATTTACCAGATGCGCGACAAGTGCGCCGTTTACGGAAGATCGGTAGACGTACGCACATACGTTTGAAAGAGAATCGTCAAGAATGGCGGGCCGCCGTACTTTCAGTACTTGAGATATGAGGTCTCGGCGAAGCTTCTCGTCGTAAGTAGCGTGAAACGCTTCGGCGACATCCATTGAAGAATTATTTCTTCGGATATCGGCAGGAGTTTCGACACCGCCTGAAACGGGATCCCGCGCCGAAATTTCTCTCATTACTTTGTCGGTGTTAAATGCAACGATTCGGCCGCCGCTCCGACGGTATTCACGGAGTGTGCGTCGTTGAGAAGAGGTAAGATCAGTCGATGAGGGGAGAACCAGGAGGGAGTACTTATTTAGTGTGCCGAGCGAAAGAGTGTCGTCGACGTATATGCCGTCACCCGAAAAAATTACCTCATATTGCACATTCGCCTCGGCAAGGGCTTGAGCGAGACCCAAATAGGTATCTACGTTTTTATGGGTGGCGGCGTTGTGTATGTAAAGTAGCGCAAGGTCCGCGTGAGGAATGTAGTCGGGGCCGAAGAATTGCCCGTGGTCGAGAATAAACGAGGCCATGTTCGCGCTGCCGATCCATTTGTCTTTCAGTTTGTATTCGGGAACGTGATATATCATAAACGCGGCACGATTGGCATACGCTTCCGCCGTGAGTATCTGAAGATACTTGTCGATGTTCTTATCTTGAATTCTCATAAGCGTCGAAACGTCCAGCACCACCGACGAGCGTCGGGCCGTTGCGGCAAAAGCAAGTTTCTCCCACGCCACCCACTTACCGCGAGGGAACGGGACCGTCGGCATTTTGCGGCCTTTGACGGTATAGACGCACTCAAAGGTGAAGAAATCGACATTGTCCGAGAAGTGAAGGCCGTTTAGGCGTCGGCCGTTGATTCGCATGGTACCCAAGGCGAATATGTTGGCGGTTACGGCGATCGAACGCTTTTTTTGGCTTGCATAGTCGCGGATTTCGTTTATAAGATCGCTTTTGATACGAAAGTTATACTCTTCAAGAAATCGAGCGAACGTCCTCGAGAGACATGTGGCGGGTCGCGTTTGTCGGAATGCGTTGCGCGATCCCCGCGCTAAACTGCTTTTGAGGTCATTGGGGCATACCGAGGCGGAACCGAAAAGCCGTTTTCGCCGGTCCTTGGTATAGGCCGACGATAAATACTCCCCGAAAAGGTTCAGGGTAGTACTGTCGAAGCCGTAATTCAACGGATAAAGAAACTCTTGGATTTCGTCTATCATAATTAAATCCGCGCCCGCATCGACCGCTTTTCTGCCCTGATCGATAAGGTGACGACGCCAGGCGGGGTGAGCTATGCTCATCGCCCACGAATCTTTCTCCCATCCTTTCGCTTGTTCGCCGGCGGCGGTAAGGGTGATTGCCTCGCGCAGGGAGGGATGGTTGTTCAAAACCGCGGGATGACCCAAAAAGGTTATTATGGAAGCGGAGGCGCGTTGGTGATTGGCGTGAAGTGTTCGGACATAAGAAGAAGCGGATTTGAAGCGGCGCGCGACTTCGGGAGACAAACGGGGAGCCGGCAGAATCGGATTCGAAT
>WJJU01000081.1 GCA_014729595.1 Chitinivibrionales bacterium | reverse complement strand
TCCGCCACTCCAAGCTCGATCGCTTTGGCATACGATTTAAGAACCGGCTCCAGTGCCTTTACTTTTTCTTTGAGCTTTGCCTGGACTTGCTTCTCGCTCCTGCCGCGCAAGGTTATTGCATTGAAGACCTTTTGATGTATCTCTCCGAGCATGTAGTAAGCTTTGGAGGCGGCGACCAAATCGATATCGGCCTTCCGTTTAAACTGCTCGTACACATTCGCAGCCGTCTCCGCATACTTTTGCGCCTGCGTCATTTGATTCAAATCGCTATACGCCTCGGCCGCCCGCACCAGCGCCATGACTTGTTTCGATTTGTTCTCGGTGAACTTTTGAGCAAAATCGGCAAACGCATTTGCCATTTCCTGCTTTTTATTCATTTTCTCGTAGCAAAATCCGATTGAATATGCGCCCTCAGCAGCGTACTCGGATTGTGGAAACTTTTCCGCAAGAACACCGTAAACCCTGACGGCATCCTCAAACCGCTTGGCCTTTTCGTACATCAACCCCGCCTCATATAACCCCTGAGGCGCGCGTTTATCCTTTGGAAAGCGGCTGAAAATCGTCTCCGACATTTTGGCGGCGGTACCGTATTCCTTAGCCTTCTCGTATGCTTTGGCCGCCATTGACAGACTGGGTATTGCGTAATCGGCCCCCGTAATTTTTGTCGCCGCCAACTCGTATACCTTCGCCGCCTCGCTCATCATACCGCTTTTTTTGTACGCCTCGGCCGCTCTTACGTACGCTTTTTCTCGCAGTTTTGATTTCGGAAAACGCTCGCCCAACTCGACGAATGTCTTGGCCGCCTCCTCGAAGCTGTTCGCCTCTTCGTACGTATTAGCCGCTTCAAACCATGCACGATCTACCACTTTGCTCTTGGGGAACTCGTCGGCAACGTTTTTAAACTCGGCCGCCGCTCCGATAAAATCCCCTCCTTTTTTCATGTCATTGGCTTTTTTAAAGAGCGCGCCGGCGGCCAGGTCGAGCACTTCCGCGTACCCTGGAGTCCCCGGTTTTTCGTCCGCCAGCAAGGTACGGTACTGCGCCAGCGCAAGATGATACTCACCCGAAGCGGAGTAGGAATTGGCCAGCATCCTCTGCGCCTTATCGGTGATTTTATGATTAGGATACATGTCGACAATCTTTCTGAACTCAGCGATCGCCTTTTGATACTTTTCCGCCGAGTAATGTATGTTGCCGCCTAAATAGAGCAATTCCGGCGCATTCGAGTTGTTCGGAAAACGTCGTTCGAATGCGACAATGTACTTAAGTAGTTTTTGGGTTTCCGGCCGATCATACATTTGCCGATCGTCCAACCCCTCTTTCGCCATGACCTTTTTACGCAAATTGTCCAAAGCGACGACGGCGTTGTAACCGGCGTCCTCTTGGGATATGTTTACGGGGCTGGACTTTTTCCGCTCTGCGCGCCGCCGCTCTATTTCCTCCTGATCCAACGCGAAAGTATCAATTTCGTCGGGAACGAATTTGGGATAGGTCGATAAGTCGGCCTGCGCGACGTAATCGTAGCATTCCGCCGCTTTTTGGTAGTTTCCAAGCGTATTGTGTATTTCCGCGACATTGTACTTAAATTCGTACACTTTCCACTTATTGTTCGGAAACTTTTCAAAATATTCTTCGTACCGCTCCAACGCTTTTTGGGCGGCGTCCCTTTTCTTGGTCTTTTGAAATTCGGCATGAAAGTAAATCGGTAACGCGGCCAGCGCCTTGGCTACCTGGGTTTGGGCATTTTCGAGTGCGGCTTTATCCTTGGCGTTCCTGGACGCCCATTCGCTCTCGGCCCCGTATCTGTCGACCAAGCGCTCTCTCGCCCGGTTTGCTTCTTCGTACTTTTTACGAATAACATAGCAGTTGATCACCATTTGTTGAGCGACCGGCGCGGCCTTGTAATAGGGATAGGTGTCAAGGGCCGTTTTAAGTGCCGTAAGAGCTTGGCTGTATTGCCCGTGGTCGAAATTTTTCATGCCGACCGTATAAATGAGGTAATCTTCATACGGCTTGCGGCCACGCTTTTTGAAGAAATTAACCGCGGCCTGAGCACCTTCGGGCATATCCGAAAAGCTGATGGCCATATACTCCAACGCTTCATCCCGCAGGTCCTTGTCCACGTACTGACCGGCGTCACATCGTTCCACATACTCGTAAAACAACTCAGCCGCCTTGTCGAATTCGGCCCTATTGTAGTAAATTTCGGCCTTTCGATAGTGCGCCATCTCTTGCACCTTAAGACTGACCTTCGACGGGTCGATCTTCTCAATATGCCTAAGAGCGCACGAGTAGTCGCGATCAATAAAGCAGAAATCGGCGATACGAAAATGCGCGGCGGAGGCGCGAACGCTGTTGGGCGTTTTCTCTAAAAGCTGTTCGAAAGCCTCCCGTGATTTTGCCAGTTCGCCGCTAACCAGAAGGATATTGCCAAGCTGGTAATAGCCTTCGTCGGCCTTTTCGAAATTCGGGTATTTTTCTACGCTCTTGCGGTACATCTCCAGCGCCTTGGAGTAATCGGGCACCGGATTGGTCGGCTCCGTGCCAACACCGCTTCGCTCCCATTTGTCCATAGCTTTTTCGTAATCGTTTCGCGCCTGTATGTAGTCTTCGCGGGCCTTCTCGTAGTAAAGCCTGCCCAACGTATACATAACATCGGCGCATCGATCGCTTTTTTGGCCGGCACACTTGTCGTAGAGGTTCTCGTAGCGGGCGATGGTCACGCCGAGCGCTTCACCCGACGGCGCTTTTTGCTCCATCTTCGCTTGGCGTTTTCGAGCCAGCTCTTCCTTTTTGCGTTTAAGCTCGGCGATTTTCCTTCGCAGCTCTTCCGCTTTGTCATCTGCCGCCGCACACGACGGTGAACATAAATGAAGCGAAAAGACAGTCAAAAAGATTGCCGACGCGATAAAACGAAACGACATATTCATTAGATCCGGTACTCCTGCTATGATATGGAATCCGCCTGTGGCGGAGACACAACGGCTTCGCCGACAACGCCGCAAAACGTAGCCGACGGCGGGCCGCCTCGCAGCCCGTTACTCATCGACGCCCTGAAGCTCCTGCTCCAATTTCCGGATCTTTTCGTCCAGTTCTTGCTGCTTTTTCCTCTCGCGGTCGATAAGCTTTTCTTCTTGTGCGCTTCCGACCATCTTGGTGGCCTTGGCGAGTGCATACTCGGCATCGAGTAGGATTTGCTCTTTGCGCCTGAAGAATTTCTCGTTGTCCTCCACCAGAACTTTGAAATCAAACAGGGCTCTGTTCTTTTGTGCGAATCTTTCGTACTCCCGCTTTAGCTCAGGCCGTTCCGCCAAGAGCTTATCAGTCGGCTTACGAAGAGCGTTTTTCTTGATTTGCTGGGCCGTCGGTGCAAATATCCGCTCAAATTGCTCATACTCCCGCTTTTCAGCCTTCAGATCTTCTTCGTCGGCGAGATCACGCTTTGCCAATTCCAATGATTTCTCCAACGCTTCAATCGCCGCTTTATGCTCCGGCTGGAGCATGAGTGCATATCCGCGCAACAAATAGGCTTCGGCTATATGAGGAGATTCGGAATGCGCCGCAATGAGACGCGCGATTTCCTTGAGACAGAGTTCCGGTCTGTTGACCTTGATCCACGACCATGCCGTTCCCAAAAGCGCATCGTCACCAAACCCGGAACCTTCAGGCACCCGCTTGAACGCCTCCACGGCTTTCCGTAGATCAACTTGTTCGAAATAGAGCTGACCCAACTTGTTGTTGGCCGCATCCTGAAGCAATAGTATGTCGGAAGCACCGCTGGTGTCGGCGACGATTGTTTCCAGGTTCCGTATCGCCGCTTTCACCTTCTTGTTTTCGGTATTTATAATGGACAACGTGTACTGACTGAATAAGTACGGCTCATCGCCCGGCTGAATCTGATTGAACAACTGCTCCGCCGCGTTATAATTCTTTCTTTGGAAATGGATCTGTCCGGCCAAATAGTCGGCCTCCGCCCTCGCATCGCTTTCCGGATAGAGATTGTTGATAAAAGCATGATTCTTAAGAGCATCCTCATGCTTGTTTTCTTTGTAATCCAAATCCATCAGGCCATAAAGGAAGTTGGGACGCTGCTCCGAGGTCGAGTATTCGGCCAAAGCCTCTTTATAGATCTCCCGCGCAATGTCATTGAGATAAAGCTCGCGGTAACAATTACCCATCAAGAATGTCGCCTTGTCGTTGAGATGGAAATTTGGGTACACCGAAATTAGGTTACCGAACGCAAATGCCGCATCCCAATATTTTTGGGCCATATATAAGCGCATGGCCTTGTTGTATTCGTTGCGTGGTTCCAGAGTGAGCTTTTCGTACAATCCCCGCGACATTCTTTGCTCACGCGTTGGCCCAAAGTCCGAAGCCAATTTAAACATGGTTGTTAGTCCCCGTTCGGGCTCGTTCACGCTATAGCCGACATGAAAATCGAATTTGGCGAAATTTACCATCTCCGGCAATGGATAAATCAAATTGAGATTGAATCCGACGTACGGGATATTGTTGTTGGCCCAACCGGCTTTGACCCAAATTTGAGGGATAAATTCGTATTTCAGATGAGCGCCGTACCGGCCCACACGGTCAAGATTATTTTTGATATCCTTCGCCTGATTGAGAATCTCACCTTCTTCGAGACTGAAAACACTTTCCCAAAAGGCATCCATGAAATTGTCGAGAACATACTCGAACGAGAACACGATGCGGTCATTCATTCCGCTGTAGCGCATACCCGCCCTGAGCCGCGTTGTCATCAACTGCTCAATCGCCGACGAGTCCGCCAACTTCTCACCTTCGGAGTCGTGCTTCCATGTAAGCTTTACCGGTTTAACATCTTGGAAATTAAGACTGAAACCGAGATCACCCCAGCGATAATGATTGATCGGATTGGCGTACACACCGAAATCCAGCCCCCATCCGAAAGCCTTTTCGATCGAAAATTGATTCTGCCGCATGAACTTGAGATTTGTCCCCAAAGCAAGCCACGGGAAAAGCCTCATGCCGTAATGTCCCACAAACCACATATCTCCGTAGCGACTCTCGCTTGTACTATCTTCGGCAAGCGAATGGCTTTCCAGGTCGACATTGGGTGTGGTACCCCCAAGGCCCAACACCGTAAGGCCGACGGTGTGCCGAAGTCCGAGAGGAGCGAGTACACTCACTTGTTGATAGCCGAGATCGGTAAGAACGGCCCCCGAGAATTTCCAACGGTACAGACCAAACTCGAGACGGTACTGGTTAACTCGATACAGCAAAGCCGGATTTACAATACCGGCACTGTACTCGGTAAGGTCCTGAATGTAGTCCGCCTGGAAATAGGGCGAGGCGAAACCGCCGGTTGCCGGAATGTCGGCCAATGCCGGTGTGCGCCCTCCCAGCATCATTAATAAAGCGATTACAACCGCCGTGAATCCTGCTACAGGCTTTTTCGACATTTTCACGCGTGCCTTCACCTTTTTGTTACTTAATAGGAACAAGCTCTACTCTACGATTCTTCGCCCGGCCTTCGGCCGTGCCGTTATCCGCAATTGGTTGTGTTTCACCGTAGCCCCGCGCAACCATCCTATCCGGTGCGATACCTCTCATAACCAGATAGCTTCTTACCGCCTCGGCACGGTCGAGCGACAGTTGAAGATTGTACTGATCACCACCTTGACTATCGGTATGTCCGGCGATTTGAACGCGCACGTGCGGATAGGCTTCAAGGCTGTTGTAGACCTTCTCGAGAACATAGTATGATTCTTCGAGCAACTCGGCACTCGCGGTTTTGAAATTTACACCCTTTAATATAAGGGCTTGTTTGATCTCGCGCGGCTTTTCGTCCGGACACCCGTCCTGATCTTTGTAGCCGTTGACCGTTTCCGGATTATTGGGACAACCGTCGGACACATCTTGTATTCCATCCTTATCATTATCATAATCCGGACATCCGTCTTCGTCCTGAAATCCCTCCCGATCCTCCGCATCGTCCGGACACTGATCTTTTGTGTCGTAAATGCCGTCCCTATCATTATCGAAATCGGGACAGCCGTCCTCATCCTCAAAACCGTCGCGATCTTCTGGAACGTCGGGACATTGATCTATATCGTCGAGAATCCCGTCTCCGTCTTTATCGGTAGCCAAGACTTGGACCATCCGTGCAGTGATAAGCCCGATATCGGTTCCGTCTTCACCTTTACCCTTGCACGGCGAAGCCGGCTTCACGAAATAGTTGTAATCGGGATGACCGGGTGATATAAACAGCGGATCTTTGGAGATATTCGACGGATTCACCACCGCCGCCGAGTTGAACGGCCTGCGGTTTCCTTTAATATTATTATTGATTATGCGTGTTCGCTTGGCTTCAGGCGCGACGTATATACCGTATTGCTTATTGCGATAGAGAACATTATTCTTGATCAATACATAGGTTTGATTAGCGCAGAAAATACCGCAATACCCGTTTTCCAGTATAACATTGTGGTCTATCGACGTTCGGCTTCCATGACCGGACTCCAGAAATATACCCGTCCACTCATTGCGGTAAATAACATTGTTGTTGATCTCGGGAAGAGCAAGCAAAGCATGGATACCCGCGCCTTTGTTGTCAACGATGAAATTTCGCTCGATAGTGGGGCGCGCATTACGACACAATATACCGGTAGTGCCGTTTCGAATAGTAAAATTCGCTATTACCGCGTCATCGGCGCCTTTTACGCACGGCCCCCGACGTCGCCCGTCGATCACCGTCTTAAGCATGTCCTGTCCCATTAACACCACTCCTTCGGTTAGAGCGATGTTCTCCCGATAGACACCATTCACCACATAGACGGTATCTCCCTCGTCGGCCTCACCCAACGCGGAGTGAATGGTTGGGAAATCGTGCGGAACGACAATTTTCCTCCCGGCAAACACTGACGAAGCCGTCAGGATGAACAGGAAGAGCACATGAGCAGCCTTTTGGTGTTTTTTCTTTGACATATGCACCGGCGCCATTCGGCCATTAAGGGCTTAAACTGTTAAATAATATCTGAAGTCGAAGCGACACAACTCACCGATTGGACGGTTCCCTCGGCGAATATCAATATACGTTTCTAAAGATAGAGTGTCAAGCCTCCAAGGCATTTCCAATTCGACCACTCACGGAAGCGCCGCAATTGTCGCCTTTATTGTAAAAAAGGGTTTGGCGAGCCGCCGACGCAAGATTTTTTTGAAATTCGAAGAAAACCTGGGTTGCATTCAAATACCTACCAGCCCTTTTTCGGCTCCAAAAAGCATGTTTAAGCATGCAAAACGTAGCCCTGAAGCACCAATGAGCCCCCCCCGGCACCCCCTTCACTCAATCGCCGACATCGTGGTCTATAAAGAAGAACAGCCCCAATCAAGCCGACACGTTCCTCGGGCAACAACCGCATTGTATTTTCGTATTTAAAGTATGGGATCACCATGGGAGACCCGCCGATGCTCGAAACACACCATAAGCGGCCTCCTCCGCCTACCGACGCATGAAGGTTCGCTCATGTTCCACAGTCATGTACGCCTCCGCTTTTCGGCAATAATACGCAAACCAAGACAGAAGGGAACCAGGCTTTTCATGTCCCTAAAAAACAATGACTTACAGCAAAAGACCAAGTCCATGACGCTGTTCGCTCATCACTTAAAAGTGTTGCGTGCCCACATCAAACTCGCCCCCCTGCCCTTCTTCGCATTGC
>WJJU01000879.1 GCA_014729595.1 Chitinivibrionales bacterium | reverse complement strand
GGATTGCACACCAATGGGTACAGTCTGGCCGGAAAGATCCTAACCGAGGTGGCCCAAAAGAGTTATGCCGACCGGTTCGATGATGCGGGGACGAGTTTTGGCGAGGAATTGCTTCGCCCTCATCGCTCCTACGCACCGGTATTGGAGTTAATGCAACGAGATCTCATAAAAGGATGCGCCCACATTACGGGTGGCGGGTTTCCGGGAAATGTCGACCGTATATTGCCGTCGGGGTGCGATGCGTACATTGAAGCCGGTGCATGGGAGCCTGACCCGATTTTCCGTTTTCTTCAGCGGACCGGTGGTGTTGAGTGGCAAGAGATGTATCGGACTTTTAATATGGGTATCGGTATGGTGCTTGTGGTTGATGGTTCGCATGTCGAGGATGTGGAGGGCGCCGGAGAAATTGGACAATTTGATCCCCGTGTGATTGGTCGTATCGAACGCGGCGGGGGTAACGTGGTTGTGGAGGTCTGAATGGCTCCCCGCGGAGAACTGTTTTTGTACAATACCGCGACGCGCAAAAAAGAAGAGTTCACTCCCTTGGGAGACGTTGTGGGAATGTACGCGTGCGGGCCTACGGTATACAACTATGCTCACATCGGAAACCTGCGAACGTATGTGTTCGAAGATGTTCTAAAGCGCGCGCTTCTTGCTTTCGGCTACAAAGTTAAGCATGTCGAGAACATAACCGACGTTGGGCATTTGGCTTCGGATGCCGATGAAGGCGAAGACAAAATGCGGCAGGGGGCAAGGCGCGAGAAGAAGACCGTCTGGGAGATAGCCGACTTTTATGCTTCCGCGTTTAAAAAGGATATTGCCGCCCTCAACGTGACGGAGCCCGATGTCTGGTGCAAGGCTACCGATCATATCGGCGATATGATAAAGCTGGTTGAACGGCTTGAACGCAATGGTTTTACCTACACGGCCAACGGTAATGTCTATTTTGACGTGAGCAAGTTCCCGCGATACGGTGATTTCGCCCGTTTGAATCTCGAGGAGCAGCAGGCGGGGGCGCGGGTTGACGTCGATGAGAGCAAAAAGAGTCCCTTCGATTTCGTACTTTGGTTTACCAAGTCGAAATTCGGTGAGCAGGAGATGCTTTGGGACAGTCCGTGGGGGCGGGGCTATCCCGGCTGGCATTTAGAGTGTAGTGCCATGTCCATAAAATACTTGGGTGAGCAGTTCGATATCCATTGCGGAGGGATCGATCATATCCCCGTCCACCACACCAACGAGATCGCTCAATCCGAAGCGGCGACGGGCAAAAAATGGGTTAATTGGTGGCTTCATGGAGCTTTTCTCGAGCAGGGATCCGGTAAGATGGCCAAGTCTTCGGGAGGATTTCTCACGATGGCCGCGCTTGCGAAGCGGGATGTACCGGCTTTGGCTTACAGAATGTTTTTGTACACCGCTCATTATCGGAGTCCGCTCAAGTTCTCGTGGGAGGGTGTCGAAGGGGCGGCGCAGGGACTCAAAAATCTCAAGCGATCGATAGCGTCGGTTACGGCGGGCGCCGGAAAGCCGACTGAGGAGCAAGTTGTCGCGGCCGAGGGTCTGCTTGAGCCTTTTTATGACGCGATCCGTGACGATCTGAACATGCCTCAAGCCCTGGCGGCGGTATGGTCCTTGGTGCGGAGGAATGATCCCGGGCCTACGGTGCTGCGTGAAGCGTTTGGTCGGGCGGACGAAATTTTGGGGTTGGATCTGCTGGTTCCTGATTCCGATGAGCAAGTGATTGTATCGGAGGGTGCCGAAGGTGTGCCCGAGGTTCGTGTGGTTTCAGTCAAAGGCGCTTCGGACAAAGAAACCGTCGCTCGGATAGTGGAGGCGGCAAGGGAGAGAAAGAAAGCACGAAAGGCGAAAGATTTCGCTTCGGCGGATCGGTTGCGTGATGAACTCACGGCAATGGGGGTCGAAATCAGGGATCTACCTGACGGTACGGTCGAGTGCCGTCTTGTGCATGCGTAGAGTTTCTTTCGAAGTGGTGCGGGGTAGGCATGTTTTCGGTGTCGACCTTTGCGGGCGCACGAGAGCGCGGGCAAATGGTATTCGATAACAGTTTGCAAGGAGTTTAGAGGTGCCTGAGAAGGACAATGGTTTCATAGAG
>WJJU01000878.1 GCA_014729595.1 Chitinivibrionales bacterium | reverse complement strand
GTGTAGGCCGGAATTATAACTTCTTTTTCGGCTTCCGCGCGTGCCGACAGAACCTTCTGAAGTTCCTCGACAAGTCCCCCGATTCCCCGAAGTCTTTTCATCACATGAAGCCGGAAATCGGTTGCGATCTGATCATTACGCGAACGGCCGGTGTGCAGGCGAGCCCCGGCTTCCCCGATGCGCTCGGTAAGAAGACGCTCGACGGCCATGTGAATGTCTTCATCGGTGGGCAAAAACTCAATTTTACCGTCCAGACAATCCTTGAGCACGGCCTTGAGCCCCGTGACAATATCCTTACTCTCGGCCGCGCTCAATACACCGGCGGTATGCAACGCATGAGCCCACGCAATGCTGCCCGCGATATCTTCCTCTAAGAGTTCCTTATCGAAAGGCAGAGAGTTGTTGAACCGCTCCATCAATTTATCGGCGGGTTTTGCGAAACGTCCGTCCCACATTTTCATACGGCGATTCCCTTGACTTTCATCTGAAGACTTACCTTACCTTTCCATTCGTTTTCGTCCAGCGTAAAAGCCAACGAGTAACGCGAAGCGTCCGCAAGATCGCTGAGACGGTCACCGAAGTTGAATCCCACGGCATCCATTACCCGACCGTCGGCGGCTACGGCCAGCTTCAGATGCCCCTTGCCTACTATTCGCGGCGGGTAACGGTTTCGAAGTCCCCGGCAGAGGAGAACCGGCCGCATATTCCCCGGGCCAAACGGTTCCATCTGCTTTACAATCCTATAAAACTTGGGCGTAAGCCCCGCCATCGTAACGACGGCGTCAGCTTTCACTTGGGGAACCATTTTATCAAGAGGCAGCCGTTTACTCACCTCCTCGCCGAACCGTCGACGGAATGCCTGGACATTTTCCATTCGTATTGTCGCTCCCGCGGCCGCCGCATGCCCTCCGTAGCTCTCCAAAAGATCAGCGCACTCATTAAGCACCTCCATAAGGTGCAACCCCGGCACACTTCGTCCCGACCCGCGAGCCAGACCGTTCTCTACGCCCCCAAACAGAAATGTTGGTCGATAAAAGCGCTCCACAAGTTTGGATGCGGAAATGCCGATCACCCCTACATGCCAATTGGGATCGGCGGCAACGAGCGCATGCTCGCGCGCCGGATCACAGCTATCCACCACCCGGGCAATCGCCTGCTCCTGAACCTGTTTGTCAAGAGCACGCCTTTTGCCGTTGGCTTCACGAAGCTCGCGGGCATACAGTTGCGCCTCGGCCGGGTCCTCGGTCAACAGAAGCTTTACCCCGCGCGTGGGGTCGCCAAGACGACCGGCCGCGTTAATGCACGGAGCTAATTGAAACACCACCTGCGCCGTCGAAATGTCTCGATCGGCCAAATCTTGCTGAACGATCAGCTCCCGCAGCCCGGCGTTGCGCGTATTCGCCATTTGGGTAAACCCCAAGTGGGTAACTACTCTATTCTCGCCGGTCAAAGGCACAATGTCGGCGGCGGTACCCAAAGCAACCAGGTCCAAGAAATTACGCCAGTAGGTCTCATCCAATCCCGCGGCCGCGGCGATGCCCTGACAGAGCTTGAGCGCGACACCAACACCGGCTATGTGCGGATCGGGATAGTCACCCAATTTCGGATTGCATACGGCATAGGCGCGCGGCAATTCATCATGAGGTTCATGGTGGTCGGTAACGATTACGTCACAGCCACGCTCTGCGGCGAGCGCAATCTCCTCGCGCGAACCGATTCCACAATCAACGGTGATCATAAGCGTGGTACCACGACTCAGTACTTCCTCGACCCCCTCCCGCGAAAGCCCATAACCTTCAGTTAACCTATTGGGAAGATAAAAATCGATGCGAGCCCCCAGCGATCGCAGAGCGCGAATTACCACCGCCGTCGCCGTAATTCCGTCTACGTCATAATCGCCGTAAACGGTGATTCGCTCTTTTTTATCGACGGCGGTACGGATGCGGGTTACGGCTCTCTCAATCCCGCAAAGGCAAAATGGATTGTGAAAATGTGAGGTGTCCGGTCGAAAGAAACGCTTGCACAGATCATAAGTCGTAAGCCCCCGAGCAACCAGAATCGTGGCGATTTCGGGTGAAACGTTGAGCGCGGCGGCAAGCTCGATTACCGCGTTTTGATCGACCGAGGCGACCGATACCTTTTCTCTAAGACACCCGCCGGCCATCACGACACCTTCGCCCCCGCGCGAATGTCACCGTCGGGCACCAGCAGCACCAGCTTTTTTCCCTTCTGGGCGGCAAGGACCATTCCCTCGGATGTCAACCCCATGAGTTTCGCGGGCTTGAGGTTGGCGACAAAAACTATTTGCTTGCCGACAAGCTGCTCCGGCGTGTAGTATCGAGCGATACCGGCAACGATCGGCCGCTCCCGCTTTCCGTCATCGACTTGGAGTCTGATCAACTTATCGCTTTTCTCCACCTTTTCGGCATTGCGAATCGTGCCTATTCGAAGCTGCGTGCGCAGGAAATCGTCTATCTCGACCAGCCCTTCTTCGGCGAGCGAGCCCTCCTCCGTCTTCCGTGCGGCGGCTTTACCGCCCCGTAAGTCAAACAGGCTTTCGAATTCTTTCTTTTCAATCGGCGCAACCAATTTTTCGGTTTTGCCCAGCGCACAATCGCGCATGGAGAAGCGATAATCACCCCAGCTCGCCTCTATGCCGAATTGCGCTTCGAGGCGGGCGGCCATGCGCGGCACAATCGGTTTAAGAAATACGGCCAACGCCTTGACCAGATTCGCGCAAGTTACCATGACACGCGCCGCGGCGTCGGGATCGTTCTTGACCAACTCCCACGGCTTTGT
>WJJU01000877.1 GCA_014729595.1 Chitinivibrionales bacterium | reverse complement strand
CATTTGCCTCAAGACAACTTCAGAGTTCAACCACTATGGTCCAAGTGAAAATATCACCGTAACCAATTGCACCCTTCAATCCACCTCCGCCGCGATCAAGATAGGCACCGAAAGCAATCATGATTTTCGCAATATTATAGTGTCCAACTGTACGGTGCGTGAATCGAATCGTGGTATAGCGCTACAAATCCGCGACGGCGGAAATGTCGAAAATGTCATTTTTTCAAACATCGCTATCCAGACGCGCTTATTTCACGATAATTGGTGGGGGAAAGGTGAACCCATACACATCTCGTGCATCCCACGGCACGGTGATTCCAAGCTCGGGGTAATATCCAACGTTTTGTTCTCGAATATCATAGCCAAAGCCGAAAGCGGCATTTACCTATTCGGTCACCAAAAAGACAATATCACCAATGTTACATTTGACACCGTCGCCCTGACCATAAACAAATGCACTTCCTACAAAGGCGGCATTCACGACCGTCGTCCTTCCGAACTCGTTGAAGGCTTAGTTGACCATCCAACCTCAGGTATATACTGCGCGCACGCCCAAGATATAACTTTCAGAAACACACGCATTCGCTGGGGTGAAAATATCCCCGACTACTTTGCGCATGCATTCGAATCGCACGATATGGGGGGACTTGAGTTGGATAACTTCAGCGGCCGGTCGGCGTTTCCCGATCAGATTAAGGCAATAGTTAATTCGTGAGAATCCGCCGACACGATGGATTTTTTATGACAGGCTCAAAATAGTTAGGACGTTTCCGGCGGTTGGTAGGATTGCCGCGGCCGCATCCGAGTCGTTCCTCGACATGCCTATTTCCACCCCAAAACGCAAAGCCGGAACTATATAGTGGAGGCCGTAAGTCGACCGTCACGGCCTTCGAGTCCCCTCCCGGCTCATGCTTGAATACCAAGGAACTGTTGCAGCGATGGGGATGAATTCAGCATAAAAAAGCAGCCACTAATTGGCAGCACTTTTCACCATCCCAAGCGTGTGCGATCACAAAAGAAAAAACGATGCGATACGCCGATGCATTGCGGTACACCGCTAACGGCGCCGGATCAAGCCCGGCTATGTATTGGACTCTTCGAGCATAGCGGATTTTTCGGGGTCACTGGACAGCATCGCCTCCGCAATCCAACCCCAAACCATTCCCGGTGCAAGACCATGAGTCGTTGATACATCATCCACGCTTACGGCTTTTGTTAAAACAGAGCAAACAACGGCGTCAATGAACGCTTGACTGAATAATTCTTCCCGGCTTACCAGCATCAATGCATCTCCCTTCGAAAAAGCACAACAAATAACTTACCGCTTTTGCCGCAGCATCCCTGATTTTATCACGCCCTTCCGGCCTCGAAATCCAACTTATAATTAAAGACGCGCTCCGCCCGTCGGCGGCCACATGCCTCCCGAAAGCAGGCCCCCTTTACATTCACGTGCCGTCCGTACTATCAAGCGTAGACGCAAACACTCTTTTATCGATACGGTTTCGAGTTTCGGCCGAATTATCGAGCAATTACATAATGAGCGTTGGCCTCGACCAACGCGGACAAACAAAGCTTTTTTGTTTACAAAAGATACTTTAGCCAATTTTGCCTTTCGGCATAATACCCGTGCTCATCTATCATTTCATTAAAGCTGTCGCCACCGTTTCATGATCACGCACAGCACTTTCGCCGCGAACCGGCTTTTTCCGACATCCGGCCGTCGCCGGCCCTGCTTGCAAAAAAGATACGTAAACATTGTTACGAAAATGTTTGGGTTCCATTATAAATGGGTAAAGGCGGGAGGGGGGCCGGATTTTGTTATAAGCAAACCGCTTATTGGTTAGGTGTAGGGCGTCGAGCCTGTTTTCGGAACGGTATACGAGCCCCCTTTTGCCGCTCTCGCCAATGCCTGGTCCCGTCGCGGGCGCACTCGTGCTACGGTGCAAAAAACCGGTATTTAGTCCCGTCTCCAAATCAGTAAAATTATCGGTGGATTGTCGCCGTTGGCGGTTGGCCGTACCGGCGGGGTGAGATAGAAGCAAGGTCGTAAACTAGGTTCTAAGTGCACCGAAAGTATCCGGTAATCCCATTTGCCGGAGCAAACAGCAATCAGCTATCTTATTTGAGTTTACGATAATCTTGGTCCGCGATCGGCTGCCAAGCGGGGATGAGGAATTGATCCGTTTCGGTATTTTTTGCTGCAGGTGTATTGCCTCTACTCCATCCTTTAGGTTTCCCTTTTCTTCCCATTCGTAGTCGCTGATCATCAGTCACCCATCAGGATACTGCGGCTTCATTTCTCTTCATGTTTGTTTGGCCATAGTTTTCGGTCCCGGCAGGAAGAGAGAGGAAAAGCCGCTGAAGGGACTCGAACCCCCGACAGCCTCATTACGAATGAGGTGCTCTACCAACTGAGCTACAGCGGCATTGACCTTTAAAATACGTTTTGTGCAGAGGAAAAGGACATATTTGTGGGTTACCGAATGGAAGTGCTATGCACTCCCGGCACTCTCCTCCCCCTCCAGTTTCACGCCAAACTCCTCCGCTTGAGCGGCTCTTCGTTTCCGTTCGCTCTTGAGGGATTGAATACGGCACAGCCGTACTCGATCGCTCTTCTCCGAAACAATGTCGCCAATTCTCACTAACTCATTGCATGAAAGCTGACTACACCCACCTGATTGGAGGCAATTATTCTCTGAGGGGTGACGACAATTGCATTTGAAGCTAAGCACAGCCTCTTCAGATGTCAAACAAACAAGAAATGGGCTTGTCGATTTATTATTCCAGGATTTGCCGTCGGGAGAACTCGGACGGAAAGGCCCGCCGGGGCGAATGGGGTGCTGGTGGAGCGTAAGGGGAAGGTGGGTGAAGTTCTAAAAGGTGTGCCTTCAAGTAGGAGGGGCTAAAATTGCCGGCATAGCGAGCGTATCGAGGCAATCACCTACCGGTTTGGTGCTATTTTTTCTTTGCCAACCGCCGCCGGGCTTTACGCTCGATTTTTTCCGCTTTCTCTAAAAGATCCTTCGCCTGCCTCTCCAATGCATCGATCACCTTCAGCTTTTTCATCGTTCCGATCGCCGCGGCGGCATCAGCATAGCGCCCAAGCTCATATTGAGCTGTAGCTAAATACAAATTGCACAACATCAGACCATAGTTATCCGACTCGACCGATTCAGCCGTAAGCCGGCTTAATATGTACTTGCACGTTTGCTCGGCTCCGGAAAACCTCTCAAGTCCTAAGAGAGCTTCGACTCTCCCCCAATGAAACACCAGACACTTCGGATACCGCGTCGTCATTGTGTCCGCAATTCGGAGAGCCTGGTCGTAATCACCTTCATTGCACAGCATCGGCAACAACTTGGCCGCGGCCGCCTGCCGCACGAAAAGACCGTTTTCCTTGGCGTCGTACATCATCTCAATCGCTTCATCCCGCTTGTCCTCGACACCGGGCATCCACCATAAAAGCTTTGTCATCGCACTGCGCCAATAGTTGTATTGACCTATCCCATAAAGAGCGTCCCGCATAGTAGAATCTTCATCAAGAATCTCTCTAAAGATCGATACCCCCTGCCAGCCATGCCGAAAAGCGGTGATCCAGCGCTCAAATCGGCTCTCATATCCCCCCTTTGCCCCGTTCGCGCCGGCGACAAAAAAACGGGCCCACAGATCACCCGGACGCTCTTCGAGCAAACGTTCACCCTTGTTGATTGCCAAATCGCAGTATCGATAAAATTCGTTTTCTCGTGAGTCGCTGTGATTTCGCTCCATGCGTGCATCAAGTATGGCCGCATAGAAAAAGTAACCGGCGGGATGATCGGGGTATTCGCGAATAATCCTTTTAATCTCCGATTCCGCGACTCGATAGTTTTCGTTGTATACATGATCGAGACTCTTTAGAGCCCATGCCTTCATGTCCTCGGGGAGTGGCGGTGCAGCCTGAACCTCCGCTAAGAACAAGCTGCAGCCAATAAATACCGCTACATGCTTCAACCTAAGACTTAGTCGTATCATGTACGAGCCGATACTGGTTATAATACCGATCCCACTTCTTTTGCGGACGATGGTACCGGTACTTTCGAACCATTATGGCGACATCCCCCTTCAAGAAATGGAATTCAGCGACCGCTTTGTGTGAAAATTTGCCCCCGCCATAGCTTTTATAGAACACTATAGTATAATACGAGGAATCGGCCATACTGCCTGCGGGAAGTTCATCCTGTACCGCGGCCAAATCATCTTGAAGAACTACGTCCAGCTTTTTCCGGACTATGTTTTCCGACTCACCTACGCAACCCGGCAAAAAAACCGTCAGGACCAACACACATGCCCGGATCGTCCATCCCCCCCCCCAGGATTTACCTTTCCTTTCAAGGCAGGTCATCCAAAAAGGTTCCTTTTGGCTTCGGGATCAAACACATGGACCCTGCGTCCATCGACAAATACTTCGATTTGGGAATCTATCACGATGTCTTCATCGCGTTCCACTACGAATCGCATTACCGTGCCTTCGGTGGTTCTTCCAACCACAAGACTCTTATCGCCCAGCGATTCCACTAATTCAACAAGAAGTTCCACACGCGTGTCCGAATAGCGACGAGGTGTGCTGCGACCGGTGTAATGTATGTTTTGCGGCCGCACTCCTACTTTTACGGGGCGCCCAACCATGCCCGCCGCCTTATCGCCCCGCACCTTGTCCAGTAATAGAAAACCGTTGGCCGTCGCCACACCGACACCATCCTTTCGGCGCGCCATCGTTCCATCTAAGATGTTCATAGTCGGGCTTCCAATGAACTCGGCGGCAAATATGGTCCGCGGAAGATCATACACGCCTCGTGGCGTGTCATATTGTTCCAGCTTTCCGGTATTGAGTACGGCGATTCGCTCGCTCATGGTCATGGCTTCCGCTTGGTTATGCGTCACATAAATTATCGTTTTGCCTACTTGTCGATGCATGCGTTTGAGTTCCTCCATCGCCATATCCCGAAGAGCGGCATCGAGGTTACTCAAAGGCTCATCGAGTAAAAGCACGTCGGGATCAAGCACGATCGCCCGCGCCAACGCCACCCGCTGCCTTTGACCACCGGAAATCTCTTTGGGAAGCCGTTTCTCCAATCCCTCAAGCCCCAACATCGGAACAACCCACGATAATTTATCGAACAGTTCATAATCCGGCGCCTTTCTGAT
>WJJU01000876.1 GCA_014729595.1 Chitinivibrionales bacterium | reverse complement strand
GCCGGGGGCGTTTGCCGCCTACCGCTACCGCTCATCACTGTTCCCAACCAGCTACTTCCGCATGGCCTACGACCGTCTTTGTTCGTGGTGTCGGCCGGAGGCAGACCGGGAGTACCTCAAGGTTCTCCATTACGCGGCCCGCGAATCGGAATCACGAGTCAACGAAGCACTGCGACGCCTGCTTGACTAAGGTCAACTGCCGCGCGTCAAAAAGGTAACGGCATTTGCGGAGTGGCTTAGCGATGAGCAACGCACCGGTCCGGAAGTAACGATCGAAGCGGTTGACTTGGCCGGCTACGACGAGTTACTCAACCAGCAGGAGGTAGCGGAATGAAGAAACTACAGCGCCATCGCCAAATCAGGGACCTACTCCGTGAGCTGCATCTGCCGGGCATACGAGAAAGCTTCGTCGACAAAGCCGCGGAAGCCGCACAAGAGCAGCTCTCCTACGAGGAGTACCTCTGGGGCCTTCTGGAGATCTAACGCGCACAGCGGCGCCACAAGAGTGTGCAGCGGCGGCTCAAGGAATCACGCCTTCCCCTGGAGAAGAGCTTTGAGACCTTTGACCTCAAACGACTCGACAGGCGGCAGAGTCAGTCGGTGGCCGTCTTGCGTGAAGGCGACTTCGTCGATCGCCGTGAAAGCGTTCTGGCGTTCAGCCACCCGGGCGCCGGCAAGACTCACCTTCTGGCGGCGATCGCACAGGAGCTAATCATGGCGGGGCGGCGGGTCCTGTTCGCGCCCTGCTCGCTGCTGGTCCAGGAACTGCTCAGGGCCAAGGTAGAGTTGCATCTCGATAAGCACCTCAAAAAGCTATCCCACTGTGAAGCACTGCTGATCGACGATATCGGCTATGTGCAGCAGAACCGCGAGGAGATGGAGGTGACAACCTCAGGCAAATTCTGATACAGGTAGCTATTGGCCGCATACAGCAGTTTGCGTCCCGCTTCGGAATCAACCTGCGCAAAGAGACATCGTACCGTAAAGTAGGAAAAGTCAAGTCCATGCTTCACCCCTGAGGTGAAAGGTTCAAATAGTCAGAAACCGTAATAGTATAGGTTAAAAGCTATTTTATGCCACTTCAACCGCGAAATTTGGGATAATGCAACTCCTACCCTCATAAATTCCACTAAAAGAGCAGTGATATATGAAAAACGTCGGGAAATTCCACAAAAGCGAGAGGCTATCGTCGCCAGGAACAGTGGGCCGGCGTTACCCCTGGTTACAGCATGCCGGCCCATGCCGGAACGATTCTTGCTAAGTTGCTTCAGAGCATAGAAGATCTATACATCCAACTATTCTCGGATTTGGCCGTGTTTCCGATGTTCCGCCGAGCCGTATGTCTTTCTTTGGCCTTGAGCGTATGCGCTTCGGCGCAACCCGCCTTCGATTATGTAACGTACGACACCGTTCTTCTCGCCTACATTGACAAGAGCGACTTGGTCGACTATGCGGCGCACAAGCAAAATCGTGCCCAGCTCGAAGGATTTACCAGGCGAATGGCGGATCTTTCGCCGGCCACGTACGATGCATGGACCGAGCTGCAAACGATTGCATTCCTGATAAATGCCTACAACAGTCTCACACAGGTGAGGAGGAAAATTGTTGTGCTTACGAGGCTGTCCCCGGTTTTTCCTTTCAATCTGCTCAATTATGCATTTGGTATAGCCAAAGCATCGCTCAGCCACTATATCCTTGCCTCACGGGCCGGTATGCAGCCGGGCACCCTGAAGTATGTCTATTTCGGCTGGTTGGCGGGAAGTCTCGCGACACTGACGGCCGATGAGCGCGAGCGTTCTCCTGTGGAGTGGATACTCTATGCCGTTGGATTAGTCGCCACGGATATGGTAACCGTATATGTCACCCGCCCGGCACAAAGGGCGCATCACCGGACAATTTCGCAAGAGGCAAACTTTCATGAAAATAAAGATTGACGTATCTCCTTATGATGAAGCCAATGAGACATTAGTCAACAACACGCATCCTTCAGACTACCGCAACCCCACGCCCGCCCATCGCTATAACTTGGTGGTTGTCGGGGCGGGAACCGCCGGGCTGGTTTCCGCGATAGGAGCGGCGATTATAGGCGCGCGGGTGGCTCTGGTAGAACGTAACCTCACCGGCGGCGACTGTCTTAACTACGGCTGCGTTCCCTCCAAGAGCATCATTCGCTCATCACGGATTGCCGCGCGCATTCGTGATTCCGGGCGCTACGGCATCCATGTCGACCGTGCACCGAAGGTTGATTTCGGGGCCGTCATGGAGAGGATGCGAAAGATACGCGCGGCCATAAGCGTACATGATTCGGTGCAGCGGATACGCGAAGCGGGTGTCGATATGTTTCTGGGAGAGGCCCATTTCACCGGGCGTGATATGCTCGAAGTAGAAGGCGCGCAATTGCGATTCTCCCGCGCGGCAATCGCCACCGGCGCTCGACCCGTGCAAGGACATATCGAGGGTATTGACCCCGAAGAGATTTTGACCAACGAAACCGTATTTTCCCTCACCCAACGCCCCCGGCGTATCGCGGTTATCGGTGGCGGCCCTATCGGCTGCGAAGCGGCACAAACGTTTGCTCGCTTGGGCAGTGAGGTCACCCTGTTTCACGAACACGGCCATATTTTGGACAAGGAAGACGATGACGCGGCAGCGATTATCCAGGATCGCTTCACCGCCGAAGGCATCCGCCTCATACTGGGAACCCGCGCCGAATCTGGGCGCAAGGACGGCTCGGAGTTTGTCCTTTCCTTCAGAACCAACGGCGGCGAATCCACCTGCCGGGTTGATGCGATACTTATGGGAGTCGGACGCAAGCCCAACGTGGGTGCCTTGGCGCTGGAACAAGCCGAGGTGGCGTACGATCCCCAAAAAGGAGTAATCGTCGACGACCATCTCAGAACGAGTAACCCACGCATCTATGCCGCCGGTGATGTCTGCATGCGCTGGAAGTTTACTCATGCCGCCGATGCCGGCGCGCGGCTGCTCCTCCGCAACGCCCTCTTCTTTGGCCACGAGAAACTTAGCTCACTTGTCATGCCTTGGTGCACCTATACCG
>WJJU01000875.1 GCA_014729595.1 Chitinivibrionales bacterium | reverse complement strand
GAAGGTGAACTATCTCTACAACCCAATCGAACCGGCTTTCCTCAAAATAATCAAGGCGGCGATTGATATCTCAAACGATGCGGGGAAAGAACTTTCGATATGCGGTGAAATGGCCGGAAACCCTTTTCACGCGGCGCTGTTGGTTGGAATGGGGCTGCGGCAGTTCAGTGTCATTCCTCATGCGATACCCTTCATTAAAGAGCTTGTCGCCAGCATGAGCTATGCGGAAGCGGAGGAAAGCGTTTCGCACATGAACGCTTTCGAGAGCCTCGAAGATATCAACCGTTGGCTCAAGCGAATCAACAAACGACTGGTGGGCGATGTCCTACAACGTCTGCCCCTTACCCCGGATCCGGAAATATAAAAAAATCAAACATCGGGCTTCGCGCGGAAGGCCGGCGACAAAGCATAAACCTTCGATCTCACCGAATCCCCTCACGGCGGGTTCGGCTGAAGCCCTTTGGGGCCGTATGCGCGGGAAGCGAAGGCGGCGGCGGGGCTGCTCGCTCTCAATCTCGTCCTTCTTCGAGAATGCGATGGAAATAAAGAAGGTGGTATTCGAGCGCGGCCGCAACGTAGTCGGGAGTATGACTTCCCGGACGCTCGAAATATTGATGAGGTATACCGGCTTTGAGGAGAAGCTTATGTGCGTGACGGTTTCCTTCCAAGGCGAAATCCGCGGTGCCGCAATCCAAGACGAGACCGGTATTGGTTTGGGCGAGCTTGTGATAAATTCCTACGAACGAGAACTGTTTCCATATTTCCCGGTTCTTGGAATAGGGCCCCAATGCCTTGGAAAGACCCCACTTGTCGGGGAATTGCGTCAGGTCCGTAATCCCGCTTATGCTCCCCGCTCCCCTGAATCGGTCGGGGTGCTTGGCCACTATTGTAAGAGCCCCGTGACCTCCCATGCTGGAGCCGATAAGCGCTCGCCCCCGACGCGCGGCCACGGTTCTGTAGGATTGATCGACAAAGTCCGGGACCTCGTGAGCGATGTAGGTCTCGAAGTGAGAACGTTTCTTGAGGGGACTGTTGAGGTACCATGAGTCGTAGTCTCCATCGGGACAAACAAAGATCATCTGATATCTGTCCGCATAAGCCTCGAGTGGTGCGATGCGCGCCCAGACGGTATGGTTTTGGCTGAACCCGTGCAAGAGGTACAAAACCGTGTAGCGGCGTTCTTTTTCGGTTTTGTATGACGTCGGGAAAACGATGGTGGCTTTGAAGGAACGTTTCATGGTCGCACTGGGGATCGCAACGACATCTTTAAAACCGGCACGTGTCGGGACCGCCGCAAGAGCCACCAACACCGGCAACACCATGAGTCCGCCGATGAACTGTCGATTGGAGGTGGTTCGCAAAAGGCTCATAAAAACTACTCTACCGTTTTGGGTGGATCATTTTCGCGTCCGCACTAGCATGCTCCGTCGCCACCGAAAGCACCATCGGCCCAATTATGCAATATACGTAACGCTGGGTGTACCGGAGGAGTACGCTCTTTCGATCCTCGATAAAGAGCGGCACAGATCGATTAAACCATTCTCATAAACGTACTTCCGCTGTTGTTTTCGAGGGTTTTTTCGTAGAGTCCCGCCGGTGCGAACCGCCTTGGCCTTTGCAACTGAAGGGTTTTATTTTCCGGTAAAGATGCCGATCGAAATCATATCCGGGTAACTCCAAGGAGTGATCACAGCGATAAAGGGGCAAAAATGCTTCAGAGAAACAAGCCGAATCAATCAGCATTTTTAAAAGCCGTGGTGCTTGGGGCGGCGCTCGTCCTTGGGCTCGTTTTTTATACCAGGATCCCCAAGACGGTGGGCGCAATCAACCAACTGTTTCTGCAAATCGATAATGGAGAAGCGCCGGCGGACACACTTCTCGAAGCGCAGAAGGATTCCGTTCGATCCGTCTTTGCCGGTTTTTGGATCCATAACGGTAGCGGGGGGAACCACCGGCCGCACATTCATCTTGATGATCGCATTGAGCTTCAACAAAACGGTATTATATGGCGCACCCTTACCGAAACGCTTACCCTTCCTTCCGGACGCAAATTCCGTCATAGCTCAATCAAGCATTCCTACCTTGTGCCGTTTGCCCGGAGCGAAGAGGATTCCGGAAGCGTGCTCTGCCAAGTGGCGTCGATTAAGAGGGCACGCATTTTTAAAGGTGACACCTGCTACGAGGTCGTTGTTCACGAGGAAGTGTCCGGGTTCAACAACCAAAAAGTCGAGGTGCGCGAAAGCACGGTCTGGGACCTGAAGCGGGCGGGGGAGAAGTTGCTGGTCGACGGGCGACCTTATCAGCCGTATGGGGATCCGGACTTATCCGGTTTTTTTCCGAAAAATATGCTCGGTGTCGTCGACGACATCACCGTTCGCCCTTGCTCAAAGGAGGAAGGGAAACGGGCGCTCGTTCGTCGTGCAATAGGAAAAGATTTGGCCGGAATACGGGGGGAGCGTAGTGCCGAGACGGTAAGTGGGATCATCAATGAGTACTATGCTCCGGAATGCTTGCGGCCGTTACTGTTGGAACTAACCGGCGGCGCAAAGCCACCCGTCGATCGTTTCGACGTGACACTCCGAATAGGGCCGGAAGGTGAGGTGGAGGAAGTAGCCGTGGCTGGTAGCGAATACTCTCTAAGTTCGTCGCTCAAGAAACGGATCGTCGACGAAATCAGCCAATGGCGATTCAGGCCGTCTATGAGCGATAAAGGAACATTAACGGTTAAGCAGACAATTGCGGCACACTGATTTCGTTGCGTCCGGGCCATCTTAGATCGCGATAGTGTTGCAATAAAATATATTTGACGTGGATACTGGGCACTGCTCTCGCGTAACACTAATGTAATTTTTGCGTTTGGGCTGGGAACTTTCGTGTAATTCATCACATAAATCATGGAAAAGTAGCCATCCGGAGTACATAAAAAATCCATGGCCCACAACGACCTAAATGAATACCGCCGCGATATCGGGGCAAAGGTGGTCCGCATCACCGAGGTTCTGGATCACATTGCCAACAACGATTTCTCAAAGCGGGTTGAAATCGGCATTGACGACGGTGACGGCTTCGGCGAGATGTCGCGTCGTCTCAACCAGCTTGTTGAGGATCTGGAAAAGGTCAACCGGGAACGTGACGAACAGGCACTGGCCAATGAGTTGCGTTCACGTATGTGGCGGCATGCATCCGATGAAAGCCTGGACGAGGAACAGCTTATCCGAAAGCTCATCGAGACCGTTGGACCTGCCTTACGGGTTAGTCGTGCCGCGTTTTCCCGGCTTTATCGTGAACGCGGGGAGGGGGTCTGCGAGGTGCTGTGGTGCGGCGAGGGGGTCGAGGGTCATTTGGGCGCCACGTTCCCGTCTTCCGTCATATCGCATCTTTTGAACAAACCCTATTTAGTTCTTTCGCTTTCCACTATTCCTGAGACTGCGCGAGCCACGGTTGAGCCGTTTCTCGAGCGCTTTGCGGTAGACTCGTGTGTGGTGGTTCCGTACGGCGACCCTGAAGAGCCCGAAGGAATTCTGACCATCGATTCGTGCACCCATGAGCGAGAATGGACACAAGCCGAGATCGGCATTTTCATGGAGGTTGTCCGAATAGCCAAGGTGCGGGCGGATCAGATCAAAGCGCATAATGAGCGAAGACTGGTCAACGAGGAGCTTGAGCGCAAAGTCGCGGAACAAACCGCGCATCTCGAGACGGCAAACCACAAACTTCAGCAGGACATTGTCGAGCTGAAGCTCGCCGAAGAGGCAATCAAAGAAAGTGAAGAAAAATTCCGAGCGGTTGCGGAAGGAGCACACGAGGCGATCATTTCCACCGATTGCATCGGCGGCATTGTCTTCTGGAATCGTGGCGCCGAGGTTATGTATGGCTATGGCGCCCAAGAGATAGTAGGAAAGCGGGCGGATTTGCTGGTTCCCAATTCATACCGTGCGGCGTTTATGGTAAAATTGGAAGAGATGGCGGCCGGAGATTCTTCGCTTTTGGGCCGCACCATAGAAATGGAAGGATTGCGCAAGGATGGAAGCACGTTTCCGGTTGAGCTTTCCGTATCGCCCTGGAAAAGCCGCGACCGGCAGTTTTTTACCGCGGTCGTTCGCAACATTACCGAGCGCAAAAAGGCTGAGCGGGCGCTGGCGGAAGAGAAGAGGCTTCTCGATGTAACGCTGGGTTCCATTGCCGACGGTGTAATAACGGTCGATGCGAGCGGTAAGATACTCTTGCTCAACAGCGCGGCTTCGTCGCTAACCGGATGGTCTCAGGCCGATGCGCTTGGGAAAGACTTGCAGGAAGTTCTTCATCTTTTAAACCCAAGGAATATGGCGTATCGCGAATCACCGTATCGTCGGGTTTTGCGCACCGGCCATCTTCATGGACCGATCGAAGCCCTGGTGGTTGCGGCCGACGGAGCCGAGCACAACGTGACGGTTATCGGTGCGCCTATCCGCGATACCGACAACGGTATTGTCGGGGTTGTCCTCGCTTTTCGTGATATTACCGAAAAGCAAAGGATGGAGGAAGAGCTGTTC
>WJJU01000874.1 GCA_014729595.1 Chitinivibrionales bacterium | reverse complement strand
TCATAACAGACAATCGCTCCCTTTTTCATTACACGCCCAACCGTCTCCGACGCTTTGATAACCGGCGTAAGGTCGGGGGTTTTATGATCGTCAATAGGTGTAGGAACCGCTATGATAAGAATGTCCGCGCCCGCGATAACATGTGGTTCCGCGGATACTTCGAGACCACTGTTCGCCAAGTCTTCATCCGCCACCTCTCCGTTTGGATCTTTGCCCGCCTGTAATATCCGAATACGTTTCTCGTTGATATCGAACCCTTTCACGGAGAAATGCCCGGCCAATTCGACGGCCAAAGGGAGCCCTACATAGCCCAGCCCAATCACGGTAATGGAAGGTTTAATGTCCATAGAAACCCTTGATGTTGAAAATGTTACGGAAAGCCTAAAGAGATTGCACCTGAGTATCCGCGGACCGGCAAGCGGCCGCCCACCGACGGACATCCTTACTATTAGGAATATAGTATGCGTAACGCCCGCTTAAGACACCCACCCGCGCGCGAAATGGATGAGCCATGCGATTATGCAAAAGTGATGCCCGCGGCCTGGGCCGGCCGACTCGGCTAACCGCGCGGGCTATTCTTCTCAAAACGCCGTCGACCCCGCCCCGAATCCCTTCGATCGGCGTGGCTTTCTCGATTATTGAAGATGATAAATTTCTTGCATTGACGAAAAACCGTTACCTCCCGCGCCTTCATCGATAACTTTGTATTCCTCCATGAGACGTTCCCATTCAGGGATACGCGGCTTAGTTAGGTATTCCGCCATGGCTTCATCGTGCGGGCGATCACCCGTGTACTCATAGTACATGAATAGTCCGTCACCCAGCAGGTATATCGAGAGGTTCGACAACCCCGCCGCTTTAAGCGCCGACTCGACTTCCGGCCATACCGCCGCGTGCGCCTTTTTGTACTCTTCGATCTTATCGGGTTTAAGGCGACAGGTTGCCGCATAGCGTTTGCTCATGCCAAGACTCCTTTCTTCTTTTATGACGGCTGTTCCCGCGCGACCGTCATCACACGGATTCATTCTCTTCGTCGACAAACCGCCTTCCGCATGTATGCCGAAGGAGCGGCGGAAACAAAAAAAGGTCGGTAAGCAGGGCAAGAATCAATGTTAGGGCCGTGGCCATGCCCATCTGCGCGGTCGGCTGAAAACCGGAGAAGGCAAGGATGCAGAATCCGGCGGCAAGCACGATTGTCGTGAACACCGCGGCGTCGGCCACGTGCCGATACGCATAGCGGACCGAGCCGCAGCCCGGCAGCCGTTTGTGGGATCGTCCCCGAAGATAGGCGAGCAGGAAATGAACCGTATCGTCAACCACCACCCCGAGTGTGATGGGCGCGACGACGGTCAAACCCATGCCGGCGCGACCGACCAACAGCCCCCAGAGCCCAAACCCCATCAGTATGGGCAAGAGATTCGGCACAAGGCTCAGCAAGCCGTATTTGAAGCTGCGGCCCGCGATCACCAACGCGATGGTCATCAGTAAAAGGCTGAGACTTACGCTCCACAACATGCTCGTTGCATTGCGTCCCGAAAGATGTGCGAATACGAGCGACGTCCCCCCGATCAGCACTTTTGTTTCGGGCGGAAATCGCGCCGCGATCTCTTTTCTGATACGGCGTTCGATTTCGCGCACACGGCCCGCGGGCGTTCTGTTCAGTCTAAGAATAAGTCGCGAAGCGGACGCGGCGGTGTCGACAAATTCACCAACAAATTCGCTCTTTGCGCCTCGACCGTGATGCAAACCGCGAATGATTCGCCGTGCCGTCGTCGGCTCCGGCAAAGCTCGAACGGGGGTCCGGGAGGGGAACAGGTCGCCGTGCACTTTGCGCAACACTTCGGTCAACGATGACACATGAGCGACATCGGGAATTTCGCGACACAACCGCGTTAATTCATCCAGCCGCGCAAGGTAAGCGCTGTCTGCAAGGCCGCCGCTTGCCGTGGCGCCCAGGGAACACATGAGGTAATCCACGCCGGCGAAATCTTCGGCAATTTTTTCTAGATCCTTTCGAAATCGAAAACCTTTGCCGAAATAATTTTGGAAAACATCGTCGAATCGTACCTGCGTAGCGCCAAAAGACAATGCAATCGATACCGCCAACGACCCGACCAGTAGACGCCCGGAATGCGCGAGCACAAAATTGCCAAGCCGCAAACCGATAAGATCGTGACTTGTTCCCCAACGCGTCGTGATCCTCTTAAGGGGGGCGAGGGCAAGGGCGGCAGGAAGGAACGAGACGGTATACAGGTACGAAGCCAATACGCCGGCGGCGGCACTGTTGCCCAAATCCCGAAACGGAGGGACATCGCTGAAATTAAGACACAAAAACCCGATAGTGGTAGTTACACAGGTCACCAGCAGCGCCATGCCGTTACGTTCAAACGAAAGGCGCAGAGCGTCGAGCTTACCGCCTCCGCGACGCAACTCATGAAACAAACCGACAATGACATGAATATTGCCCGCTACGCAAACGACAAGTACGATAACCGGCACCACCGACGTGGGCGGCGTCAGCACCATTCCCGCCCAACCGAAAAGACCCATAGCGGTTATCGTAGCCAACGCGACCGTTGCTAATACGGCGCCCACCGCCCAAGCAGATGGAACCAAAATGAATAGAAGCAGCCCGATGATCACATACATGAGCGGGGCCAAGGTTTTCATATCCCGCGTGCTCGCTTCAGAGAATGCGGCATCGATAAGCACCCCGCCGGTCACATAAATCGCGTGGTTCGGAGTAGTGCGGTCGATACTGTCGGCAAGCGCTTGGGCGGCATGAGCGATCGATGCGGTCGTTGCAGTGCTATCGGTGTTTTTTATAACGACATTGATCCCCGCCGCCCCGCCGTCGGGTGAAACGAGCCAGTTGACAAGAAGCGGTTCCTCGAGCGCCTCGCTTTTGAGAGTGTCGAATCGATCGGGGGACAATGACGATAACGCATCGGGTATGAAAGGACGGATAGTCGGCCCTCCGAGCCCCATCGTGACGACCGGAAAGTCGGCGACGGTTTCGACATGCTCGGCGCCGGGAAGCGATCGGCATCGGTCGGCAATATCGCGAACAAGCGACAGCGTCACGGCATTAAAAATCGTACCCTGATGCGGCGCCACCGAAAAAAAGACGTTCTCCTCGCCGCCGTATCGCCGTCTTAATTCTTCGGTTTCATGAAGAAGGGGGCTGTCGGGATCGAAAAAAACTCGGTGTTGCGATGCTACCTCCAGCCTGAGTATTCCTATGCCCGCGACGCCGGAAAACAGTATGCATAAGGCTATAACCACCGTTGCTCGCCGACGGCTTTGTCGCAGAATCCATTCAACCATCATTGTGAATCCCCCCGAAGATGCTTTAATATAGAAAACGCGGAAAGCCGAAAGGTTCCCGCAACAATCACGAATCACCATCTTTCGGCATATCGTATACTTTGGGGCCAATCAATTCTTTGTACAGGAAAGCGGGAGCGGGGAGGTATGGATGCTTTCGAGAATTGTTCCTTCAATGGAAAAACGCTATTGCGGCCGGGAACTCATGGACGATCCAAGCTCCGACGAACAGGCGTTACGTGCTACGCTCCGACAGTTTGACACCATCAATAGATTTCTCACCCGCACAAGGTATCTGGCTCGAACGTTTTTTGGGCCCTATGTAGCCGCTAAGCGAGGGGAAACGGTTTCATTGCTCGATGTTGGTGCCGGTGGAGGGGATTTTGCTCGCTGGTTCAGTGCTTATTGCCGGGCCCGAAGTGTTTCGGCACAAATTACGTGTATCGATACCGATCCCCGCGTGATCGCTTATGCTCGTGAAACTTGCGCCGACTATGATACTATACAAGTGGTCAATTGCCCCGCTCAGCGGATCGACACCCTCGAACGTCGCTTTGACTTCGTGTACGCCGGCCACCTTCTTCATCATCTTCCCGATGAAGTAATTCCGGGGGTGCTGCGAAACATGTACGAGGTTGCCCGAAAGGCCCTTGTAGTGAGCGATGTCGGCAGAAAGCGGTGGGTCTATGTAGCGTACACCCTCTTAGCAGGGGTATTTCTCAGGCACAGCATGGCTTTCGCTGACGGGCGCCTTTCGATCCGCAGAGGGTTCAACACCGACGAACTGCATCACGCGCTGTGTTTGGCGGGGCTGGAAGGACGATTGCGGGTGCGAGCGCTGTTTCCCGGTCGTGTCTACCTTGCAGGCTCACGAACCACACCCCGATAGCCTTCACACCGTTCGCCCTCTCTGGTTTCCACCGGTGCAATACCGATTATTGCCGATGCAAAACAGCGAAGATATTGTATTGGGGAGCTTTGAAGGCGGCTTGGGTTCATTGGGCTCTTCTTGCTTTCTGAGGGATAGACACTCAAAGCGGCAAGCTTCTTGCTAAAGCCGTTCGGCTTTGGGGCGTTACGATTGGCCTAATGCTCTCTGAGCCGATCGGCTCGAAAAGTAAAAATGATATGATGAAGGCTGCACGTAGGGGACTGATTGATGGTACAACTCGAAACAACAACCCAGGTGGCAAGGACGATTCTGGAGGCTGCCGGGGTGCTTATTATTTTGGTGGGGGCGCTTTATGCAACAGGAGCATCCGCTCTGAAAATCATCAAGGGCTCCCAAATGGGGCTGGAGATGTTTCGCGGATATCGTCGCCGACTCGGGCGCGCCATACTGCTTGGGCTCGAGTTCCTCGTTGCTGGTGACATCATCAACTCCGTCGCCATAGCCCCAAGCTTTCGAAGCGTGGGGGTTTTGTCGACAATCGTGCTGATTCGAACGTTTCTGAGTTTCACCCTCGAGGTCGAGATGACCGGCCGATGGCCGTGGCAGCGAAAAGAAAAAGATGTCACGAATAGCGTATAGTGGGCCGTTACTAAGGCGCTTACGAAGCCGGCATTTTATCTTTTATGAACGCTACCGTCTTTCCGACCGTAGTCAATCCCTCGGCTTCTTCATCGGATATCTGCCCCTTGAATTCTTCTTCCAATGCCATCAGGAGTGTCACCGTATCCAATGAATCAGCGCCAAGGTCCTCTTTGTAGCGGGTGTCGAGCGTGATTGTTTGCTCATCGACACGAAGAACTTCTGCTACGACTTTCCGTAACCGTTCCAGGATCTTCCGTTCTACCTCCTGCGACATGCGTCCTCCATCCACGCTTGTATTCATACTTTTGGAATCCTTTAAGATACATCGAGGGGTGAGTCGTTTTAAAAAAAAATGGGAGAAAGGGTCCCCAAAAAAAAACTGACGCTACCGACTGCAGGTGGTTGATACCAACGGCACTATTTCGAGAGGATTGTGAACGATGTGCAGCGCTCCTTCTTCACGCAGTTCACGTTCGGTGCGAAAGCCCCACGTTACGCCGACCGAGGGCATTGCCGCGGCCCGCGCCGTCCGTATATCCACCGAGCTGTCGCCGACAAAGTAGGTGTCGGTGGGCTCGGAGCCCATTATTTCGGCAAGCTGTAGAGCCCCGGCGGGCTCTGGCTTGAGGGGAACGCCCTCTCGCTGTCCCGTCACCCCGGCGAATGCGTGCGCACGAAGATACCCTTCGACTGCTTTCTCCGCATGAGGTTGGGGTTTGTTGGTATTTATTGAGAATGGGATATTTAGCGAAGCTAAATTTTCGAGCAATTCATGGATTTCAGGATAGACGTGTGTTTTCCGGTTCCAATTCTCCGCGTATTCCGCCCGGAACTCGTTGAGGCATGACTTGATCAGCTCATTGGTTCGGCGTTCCTCCGGAAGAGCACGATACACAAGTGCCCGGGCGCCGTTTCCGACAAAATGGCGATACGATACCACCGAGTGAATCGGAAAACCATTCCTGGACAAGACTTTATTGGTGGCGTCGGCAATGTCTTCCAGCGTATCGAGCAAAGTGCCGTCGAGATCGAAAATGATTGCCGTCATATTTATTTGTATGCGTTTGATTGCACTCCATTAAATCATTGAGGGGTTGTATTCGGCTAGAAGAATTCCTTGTCGGGTTTTTAGGTTCCCGCTTGCCTCACTATGATACATTTGACGTAATCAATATCATAAATGAGGACGTTATAAGTCAAAATGTTTGCCATGATGCTCCTTCGGCCTGCGAGAACTATCTTTGAATAGCCGGGGGTGTTATTTAGGTGCGAATCCAAAGAACGCGACCCCATCAGGAAGCCGCGACACTATCGATTCGCGCCCCGTCGATTGGCCGATCGGCGAGACGGATCGCATTTATCATATTTCCCTTGTCATGCAATACGCGTCTTTGCCGTCGTGGAGACGAACCGCATGACATGGACCTGTATGTCCGAACCGGCTCCCGGCCGGTTTTGCACGTCCATCCTTTATCATCGCTGGAGTTTAGGTATGGCCGAATGGTTTGACGATGAAGCGTTTTGGAGAGATCTTTATCCGTTCATGTTTACGCAAGAGCGGTTTGAACAGGCGTCCGACGAGGTCGAAAAAATTATCAAGCTGACCGGTGTGGAAAATGGTGCGGCGCTTGATTTATGCTGCGGCCCCGGACGGCATACAATACAACTTGCGTCTCGAGGTTTTACGGTGACCGGCGTCGACAAGACCGGATTTTTGCTGCAAAAGGCGCGAGAGCACGCGGCCGCCGCGTGTGTCGACATCGATTTCATTCGTCAAGACATGCGCGAATACGTCCGTCCCGCCGCCTATGATCTCGCTGTCAGCATGTTTACTTCTTTCGGCTATTTTGCGAAAAAGGGCGAAGACATCCGCGTACTGTCGCATCTTCATAAGAGCCTCAAACCCGGCGGTATTTTGGTGATGGAGATGCAAGGCAAAGAACGGCTTGCGCGTGAGTTCCAGCCGATTGGCGGACGTGAACTACCCGACGGTCGTATGCTGGTTGAATACCGAACGATTTACGACGGATGGAGCCGCATACACAACAAGTGGATACTGATTGACGGCGAAAAAGCCAGGACTTTCCGACTCGACATTACCGCTTACTCCGGGCAGGAACTCAAAGACAGGCTCATGGCGGCGGGTTTCTCTTCGATCTATCTCTATGGCGACCTGGAGGGTACGGAGTATGGGCCGACCGCCAAAAGGCTGATTGCGGTAGCACGAAAATGAGTCGAGTCACCCTCCATACTTTTCCAAGGGTTGTGTTCCTTGGGAGCGTTGAGATTCTTTCTGATTCGGATGAACCTTCGCCCCCTGGGGGAAGGAATCTCCGCCCCTCACGGACCTCACGGAGCCGTACAATAGACGCGCGGCTCGTCGCTTCTTAGCTCCGCTTTCGGAATGAGGCGCGTACATGAGGGCTGAGCCGGATCTACGGGAGACACAATGGAGTGATCCCACGGATCTACCCCTCTCCGAAGTCCGCAACGGCCTGAAAACCGTACGATGATGAAACTGAAGGGGGGGCGAGCCGAATCCGAAGCATGAATCGGCCCCCGTTTTGAGCGGCACCAAGCCTACCTTGGGCCACTGGATGTGAAAAAGCGGAGGGTTGTAACCGGCTCCGCTTGATCTTGGTCGTTCTGTCATTATCGAAACTTGCTTTTGCGGAAACGGCAACGCGTATTGATTCCGACAAAAGCGTCTTCAAATCCACGTCGGCGCGCCCCCCTCTTTATGCGGCATGGGCCCCCCGGCGAATGGATCTTCTGAAGTTAAGCTGGGGCTGTATTGCCGTAAAGGTGCGAAATACAAAGCCGCGTCTGGCGACGCAGTCCGATTCCGCTTCATGAATACGACTTCCCACACCGGCGGCGGTGGATCCGCAGTAATTCACATATAAACGTGTCGTTCGTGGACAGCTCGCCAAATGGGGGCAATGCATGCAATCAATCTTTCGTGTAGCGGCCATCGACATGCCTCCTTCGATGTGTACCGGCTCTTAGACCCGCTATGAGTCGGTGTTTCGGGGATTAATATTTGTGAAAAGGGCTTTGTGTTCAACGTATATGTCCGCACCCGTGCCGTAGGTGCGCCGGCGTTGCAGAATGTCCTCATTCGCTAATGGTGATGAATATGCTTTCCGTGTACGCCGTCGTGAGGTCCTCGACCATACTCGAGCCGGCTTTTTGGCGAACGCTCCATTCGAGCGACAATCAATATTTGCCCCGCCAGCTCCGCTCCGTCCAGCTCCGCGGCCGCGCGCTCCGCTCCATCATCCATTTCGACAACGGCGATTCCCCTCGACGCCAGGGTTTCGGGATCCCTGACGACCACAGTCCAGTTAACCGGTCCGAACCGTGCGAAAAGACGATCCAACTCCGGTTCGGCGATTTCCGGTGCGACATTCTCTACGCATAGACGTTCGACCATGCGCTCCTCCTCCCTTGATGATCATGCCGCGCCATGTATACGGTATTGTTCAGGGTCGCGGCGGATTAGTCACCTTAAGTGAATTATCGATATCGACAACTCCCAGCGTATGACGAGCGACGTTTTCGGCGGCAATGTAGGTGTTACGGTTGCGAACGTTCCCCTCCAGCTTGACTACACCGTCAGTGACATTGATTCGCAATTCCACAATATCCGCCGCTACATCACGCGCAAGCGCGTCATGAATCGCTTTGGCGATTTCCGAATCGTTTATCTTTCGATGAGGGACTACGCGAAGCTGATTCCGCACACTTCGTACGCCTATCGTTTCCACAACCTGTTCTTCTATGCGTACCTTTTTCCAGTAGGCGTCGGTCATACCGGTGAGTGTTACCTTCCCCGATTCGACGGCGACATCGACGGTTTCAATTTCAACGTGCGGGTTCCATAGAAGAGTGTCAACGATGCGGTCACGAATGCTTTCGTCGGTGGGAACCTGGTTAGGTTGACGAAAGGCCACTTCCAATTCATTTACGACCTGGGCCACCCCCGGTACCGACCAAGCATCATATTCCGCCGCCATTCGAACATAAAATGAAGGTACCGTTCCGCGGAGCACCACCGCCGAATCCCGCACCTCTACCTCTATGGTGGAGGCGTCGACTCTCTGGTCCCACGTAAGATGATCCGTTACTTGCCGCAAAACTTCTTCTTGCGAATTCATGTTGCTTTTTCCCTAATTTGGAGGCTATCCCAACACCTCATTACACCCGCGGCGTACCGCGCCTTGTTTCCACTCACTCTCGATTCGTATCGATTAATGCTGCAGGTTTTCGGATAAGCTCTCACTATTCGCATCTTCGCCTACAACAACTCTTCCGTAATCACATGACAAAAAGCAATTGCCGTGCCAAACCATGCGGCCGCTTAGTATTTGCTCGAAGCCCCAAAAGCCGGGGAGTATAACATTCGGTAAATACAAAACTTTACGATCAGGATGTAAACACGATCAACAATGCTCTCGGAGCAACCGCATCGACCGGTAAGATCGAATTGATGACATCTCTGGAATCTTACCCCTATTGGATAACCATTTCGATATTTCGGAACGGACTTTGCTGTAATCTCTTTTAAAAATGGAGGAAAAAATGAGCGAAAACGCAGGCCGACCCGAAAAACCGTCAACAATCGAGATTGCGACATTTGCGGGGGGCTGTTTTTGGTGCATGCAACCGCCTTTCGATAATGTCCCGGGCGTGATTGAAACAAAGGTGGGTTATACGGGTGGAGAAAAGAAAAACCCATCGTATGAACAGGTATGCACCGGCAAAACCGGCCACGCCGAGGCGGTGGAAGTGCATTTCGATCCGGAAGTTGTAGACTATCGGAAACTCTTGGAAGTGTTCTGGCGCAATATCGATCCCACCACCGAGAATCGACAGTTCGCCGATCGGGGATCACAATATCGAACGGCGATTTTTTACCACAATGATAACCAGAAACGCCTTGCGGAACAATCCAAACGCGCGCTTGCGGAAAGCGGAATGTTCGACGCGCCGATTGTCACCGAAATAGTTTCGGCGGGGCCGTTCTATGAAGCGGAGGAATACCACCAAAATTACTATCAGAAGCAGCCGGGGCGGTACAAATCTTATAAAATCGGTTCAGGAAGAGCGGGGTTTCTCGAAAAGACCCATGCGCGAATCCGGGAGCAACAAGTAAAATGAGCCCCCCGTACAAAGGATAACCACCATCGAGCATCGATCATTCGTCCCTTGTCGCATGTATCCCCATCGTAGCACAAAAGTCCGGTTGACATGCAACTAAGCAATTGAATCATTCGGATTTTTACCCTCTGGGAAAGCCCCACGGCATCCAATGGCACCGCTTGGGCGGGACCCAGTAAGCGTTTACTCACGTCGGGCCGGCACACTAAAGCTCGCCGCGCGGCTCATTTTTGCCGGGGGCTCTAATGCCGATGCGCCACTTTATCGGCACTAGGATAGTAGTGCTTTCAGTAAACGTTTCCGCTTTGTCCCGTTCCACGCGTGCGTTTCGCCCCCGGTGGTTTCGAGAGCCCGAGCCGTCGATTTGCGCTCTCATGGTTCTTCCGGTCAAGTCGCCAAAAGAGAACTACAGGTTAGCCAAGAGATAGCTGGCCCTGACGGCTTCCTTGTATGCGGCGTTGTCCGTCTGTTTACGGTAGGCGAAACGGATATCTCGCCAGCAGGCAAGCGCCCGTTCTTTTGCTTCGGTGGAAACGCCTTTTGTTGCCAAGGCCGTCAGAGAGCGCGCCTCGTAGAGCTTTGCTTGCCAGCGGAGTACGTTTTCGTCCAGAAGATAGGCCGAAGCCTGGTTCGCGGCTTGTAACGCCCGAAGCGCTTCGTTGGGGTTGTCTTGACTATAGTACCACCGTGCCTTGGCAAGCAAGAACTCGGCGTCGTTGACGTGGTACTCGTGGAAATGTTCTTCGGAGAGGTTTCCGGTCCGCTCGAGGGCCCGGGTGGTCAGAAGAACGCCGAGGAGCGAGCGCGCCTTTCGTTCCGAGAGCTTTGCCGATAACGCAATTACCGTCGTACCGTCGCCGCGCGCGTCCTCTTCTTTCATGATTGTCAAAAGGTCCCGCACGCCGTAGTGGTTCCTGAGCGAATCTATGAGCGCTGCGCCCTGTTTGTCGCCTGAAGAACCGGCCTGGCCGAGCGCGGCGCCACGCGAATCGTTCAATCGACCTATAAAAGTCCCGGCCCCCAGCGTAAGCGCACCCGCAAGCGTCGCGGCAAGGGCACCGACGGCGACCGCTTTAAACCGGCCGGGTACCGTGCGACGAGGCACGCGAGGTACGTCGACGGCGGGACGCGGCTGCTTCATATAACGCGCAACAACTTGTTCCGGCGATCCGCCGGACAGCGATTCATAAATTTTGCCCAACTCCCGGCAAACCTCCCGCATACTCTCCGGTCGTTGCCGAGGATCAGTCCGCAAACATCGCTCGACAAATCGACGAAGCCGCGGAGATAGGTTGGGAGCCAAACTCGACAGGGGCTCGTAATCGTTCGACGACCGCGCCGCTATCAGCTTGGAAATGTTTGTATGAGGAAACATTTGAAAGCCGGTAAGCATTTCGTAAAGCACGCATCCGAAAGAATACATGTCGGCCGTCGGCCCCGCCTCCTTGCCTTCAAGCTGCTCCGGAGCGATATACTGAAGCGAACCCACCACGTTGCCGTCGGGCGTATGCATGGAAACATTCACCGGCGTGGCGATACCGAAATCGGTAAGTTGCACCTTTCCCTTTGTGGACACCAGAATATTGGCGGGCTTCAGGTCGCGATGCAAGAGTCCAATCTGTTGTCTGCCGTTAATTGTGTATTCAAATGAATGAGTGTAGCGAAGAGCGCGGGCGACAACAAGAGCGATCGCCACCGTAAAATCAACCGGCAGCGCCCCCCGGCGCGAGATGAGGTAGTGCAGCGATTCACCGTCTACCCTATCCATTTCGATATAAGGAAGACCATGCCATTGGCCTACCGTATGGATGGTCACGATATTCGGGTGATCCAACTGGGCCATTAGCTTCATCTCGGTATGAAACCGATCGTGGTTCTCCTGAGAGCACTGTGGCCTCAGTACCTTCACCGCGCGCTTCACCCCCAACTGCTCGTTCCATATTTCGTAAACCACCGCCATTCCCCCTTCACCCAGTTCACCGGTAATCGCCCCGGAACCGAGCCGCGAGGAACCGTCATGAAGGAACGTGCCGTACCGTTCTGCGTCAGCCTCATTGCCGGTGTAGGGTGTCATGGGCGAAGAAACGACCATACGTTTAATGCTCCTTATGAAGTTGGGCCGCGTAACTCACGATTCTACCGTGCCTTATGCAATTGTTGCTTTGCATCCAATATAACAGAGAGGTAAAAGATTATCGACCGTTTTTTTTGCGTCGCCCGCCCATGACGCTCTAAACGGGTTATTAATATACAATATATAGGGCTTTATCCGCCATTTTCGCGGTTGAAGCACTGTATTTTGTGGTTTCTGCTCCGAAAAGATATTTCGCGAGGGCAAAAGACCCGGCAAGGTCCGCAATAATCGTAACTTACGCTTTTTTTGTTTCGTTTTTGTCGTCCCATTTGTTTCCGTAGCGGAAGGAGGAACGACGGAAGCGGAGGAGTGAGCGTGAAGATGAATTTTTTGGTGCGCGGCAAGCTATTGCCGGTCGAACATGGCCGCATCATCGCCGCCACCACCCTCGAGTTGCACTTTGAGAGCGATAAAATCGAGAAGATCCTTAAGCGTCAGTATACCGGCGAGCTTTCCATTCTCATCAAGAACCATGAATCGTCCCGTACCGTTCTTGCGCATGCTTGCCAATGCCTCTTCTGCATCCGTATCCGTGCGCACGGTGTTGTCCTCGGAGCACGGGGAAGATATTTCTCCGACCGTTTTAGTTTCCCAATCCTCACGCGGTACCTCTTTGACGTTGCGAGTCGTGACACATCGTGGCGCAACACCGTCATTAACCACGGGAAACATTTTGAAGTGATGCTTATAGACGTAGTCTTCGACAAAGTCCCTTACGGTTACCGAAGGGCCAACGGTGATCGGTTCGGTTTTCATGAACCTTTTGACTTTTTGTCCTCGTAACGAGCTGTGCACCATCATTTGCCGGTAAGAGGCCTGGGACGCCCCCCTCAGAAACATACCGATCAGAAACCACCATATCCCACCGACAAATGCGCCGCTGATAAATGCGAATATGCCGAAAAATATGAGAAGAAACCCAAAGCCTGAACCAATTTTCGAAGCAATCCGCGTCGCCCAATTGAGGTCCTTTTTCCAGGACCAAAGAATCGAACGCAGCACCCGCCCACCATCGAGCGGAAAAGCGGGCAACAGATTGAAACCGGCTAAAATGAGATTAATGAGCATAACGTAACGAAGCACCCCGAGCGGAACCGCCCCCCAGGCCAGGTTTTCACCCAAGCGCACAAGCCCAAAACCGGCAAAGCCGATACCAATGCTGGCAAGAGGTCCCGCAACGGCCATTACCAGCTCCGCTTTGGCACTCGGCGGCTCTTCCTCCATTTCCGCCACACCACCGAATACAAACAACGTGATACCTTCCATCGGCATCCCAAACCTTCGCGCAGCCAATGAGTGGCACATCTCGTGGAAAATGATCGACCCAAACAAGCCTATCGCTCCCAAAACGCCCATCCACCAGTAGGTCTCAGTCGCTAAGCCCTCATAATAATAAGGAAACAACGAGGTTGCCAACGACCATACGACCAAGACGGCGATTATTAACCAACTGGCATCGATCCTGACCGAAAACCCGAAAAGCTTAAAAAGCGTGACTCTATTCCCAAACATGGCAACCACCTTCCGATTCGACCATACCTTGATCCCGATCTCCCGAGTCGTGCATCGGCTTACATTCGCAACGACGGATGTATAAGCAAAACTTGTACCATGCTAAGATTCTATCGACACCATTTATATGACTCTCGCATAAACAAAGACGGATGTCGGTGGTCAACCCCTGACGCTTTTCCCGCCACAATTAGGGTAGTACCTTGACCGCAAAGCGAAGGCGTAGGTGCGCGGCAAATATGATCGCCGTAATCCGAGCAATGGTCAGACAAAACGATGACGTGGATAGGGTAGTTCTCAAGGTCTCTATTAGGCCGAAGCTACCGGTATCCCGTTACGGTGTTGCCGCCCGGTGCCGGCTAGGTTTAAGACGGTAATGAGGGCTGTTTTTGGGCCGTGGGAAAAATGCACTGAACCATATAGATTGATTTAACGACGATATTGGTGTATAATATAATAATGTATACAACCAGATATGCCGTAGTTTCATTTCTCGCTCGTAAGAAAGGAGGATACCACGACCACATGCAACCTAAGCCGGCTTCGTCGGAGAAGCCGGAAGCCTGAGGCCGACAGAAGATGGTGGCGTTGACGACTCACGTATCCACGCTTTTTCGCCGATGATACGCAAGAAAAGTTTAAACTCGGCGGTTCAAGGTGCGGAAAGCTTTCAAGAGCTTGAGGCAAAAAGGTTTACGGGCATCGAAGGGCATACCCGACGGAGAGTTCATTGCGCCTTGCGGGATGAACGCCTTATTGGCCCGGAGCATAAGAAAGCAGTACTAGGTGCAGTGTCGAAATCCGCCGGCATTCTTTAAGCTTCATAGCTGCGGTTACTACTGACCGGTTTAGGCTTCTGTTTTGCGTTTGTTCATCTGACTCCCTAATCCGCAGGCGGAGGGAGCCGAGGCGAGCCAAACGGGGTTCACGTACTCGAAAGGAGGCGGACCCTATGAAATCATCAACCTTTTGCTCAGCCGTTGTCATTCTCACCGGCCTTACCCTCTCTTGCAGCACATTGGCGGTACGGCGGTATCATGGCCGCAAGCTTGGTCCGATCGCCAATGAACAAGTAGCACTCGAGGTTGCGACAGGCTTGTTTATTCAGTGCTATGGCGCGGAGATACTCCGTGAAGGACCATTCACGGTCTCCGACGGCAAGCGCGACAAGCAACCGGTCTGGATTGTAGGCGGAACCAAACCCGCCGACACGCGAGCCGGCGTGCCTGTTATAGAATTAACCAAGAAAGGTGGGCGTGTTGTATTTCTTGGTCGAGAGCGATGACTAAATCGGGGCGATTTCGGCGATTGCCCGTAGTAATCAATTACTCCGAGCTGGGTCACTGTAAATTGATGGCGGGTGACCTGATCTTAAGGTTAGGTTTTCCATGGTTGGCCCCATACCACAAATTGTGCTCTGAGTACTAATTGCTTTCATATCATTAGGGCCGAAGGGGAAGCCCGCCAAAGAGATTCCGTGCACAGAGTGCGGCGCAATTGATCGGAAAAATCGCTATATTCCGGCACTCCTGATAAAGACGTCGGCCGGCGGGATGCGGGTGCCGCGAC
>WJJU01000873.1 GCA_014729595.1 Chitinivibrionales bacterium | reverse complement strand
GTCCATCTCTTTCCAGCTTTGGGAACCGTTCATCATATAATCCCAAAGCGCTTGAGGGCTATATGAGGCGCCGGGGTCCGTTACTATCACATCTATATCATCCAGCTCTTCGTCATCGCGAATATCCATGATGCGCAGGGCGTGTTTGTTCAGAAACGGAACGGTCCATGTCGGCTCATGGAGTGCGATCATAACGGGGATGTTGTCGACGATTTTGCTTAGCAATTCGGTCCGGATCTCGCGTTCCTTGACGGCCAATTCACGGCGGCAGGAGCGTAGCTCGCACTCTAGTTGCGCGATATGCTTTCGCGCTTCACGAAGGTTTTCGGGCGGCGTCGCCGGCTGCAGAGTACAATCACGGCGTTGGATTGCGTTGGAATCGCTATTCACCATAAATTCGGGCAGGCACGGTTCCCGGTTCGCGCATTACCGACATGAAAGGCGGCAAATAATATCAATGCAGTGACAGTGAGGTTAATCGCGAAGGCCGGTAGAGACCGCGGGCCTCCTCAAGCGTCTCCGGTCCGAAGCCGCAGATACTCAAATATGATTATCACCCCAACCCTTACGCAAATTACTTCGGTTTCCGACACTTTTTTTTGGTGATTCACCTGCCGATTTTTGATTATATCTCCTTTGAATATTTATAGTCAAGTTGCCACCGCTTCACCGAAAAAATCCGATTGTCGGGAACAGGGCTGATCGTTCTATTTGCATTGACACGCTTATTTCAGGAATGTATTTTAGATATCTCATTCATAGAGCCGAATTCATTGGGGTGTAGCTCAGTCGGCAGAGCAAGTGGCTGTTAACCACTGGGTCGGGGGTTCGAGCCCCTCCACCCCAGCCAAACACAAACCCTCCGAAAAGCGCGATTCTGAGTGATCAGAGGCATTTTCGGGGGGGGGTTTTTAGGGCGGATTAATAAGATAACATCGGGTCACGCGTAATTGCCCCTGATTACAGATGCTTAAAGCCGTTCAGGGCCTTGTTTTAAGCGTTTAACTCGGGGTGAGTGACCGACTTATTGCTTTCGCCTGCTTAGCATAAAAAGCCGTGCCTCGGGACGGCTTCGACTTTCACTCGGAAGTGAACGTGTGAACGTGCATAGTACCTTTCCCCTTTGGTGAATAGCACAACATTTTTTTCGGCACTTCAGTACCACGCATATTTGTATCGTGATACCCGTGTGCAACAATTGCCTTTAATTACCTATAGCCGATTGAGATGGTCATTGTACCCGGCCGGGTATGCTTCCGGGTACTGAATGAAGGAAAAACGCCGATCGAGAGGCTTTTCGCCACTGAAAAGACATTTGCGTTTCCGACTAAGATGTCGGCCACTGCACCGGCGGCAAAGATGCTAATCAGTTCAATAGGTCGTGGGTTGGAATGCATTTGCGGTGGTTTACCGCCGCGAATATGGCTTGGGCATGGTGATTGCAGTGCCGATCAACGATAAGAGGGTCACTGATTGGCCGATAGAGGGTGTTTGTGTGGAAATGCATAGTAAGCTTGGTGTTGAACAAAGATAGGCTTTTGACCGGTAAGCCGATCATGGCTTCGAAGGAACTCCTCTTAACTCAATCTACAAAGGAGGTGCCGTATGGCTTTTTTGCCTTCGACACGAAGAGAGAATCCGCTTACGTCCTTCAGGAACATGCTCGATGAATTCTTTGGAGAACCGTTTTTTATGTCCGATCGGGAGATCTCCGGAAAAATGTGGCCGCGGGTCGATATTACCGAAGAAAAAGAACGGTTTTTGGTGCGCGCCGATCTACCGGGGATAAGCAAGGATGATATTAACGTGTCAATCGAGGGTGACACACTTACGATCAGCGGCGAGAAGAAGGAAGAGCACAAGCGGGAAGAAGGGACGTACAGTCATCTCGAGCGTTCGTACGGTTCTTTTCAGCGCTCGTTTTCGCTTCCCGAATATGTCGACAAAGAAAATGTCGACGCCAAATACAAAAACGGCGTTTTAGAGCTTTCATTGGTAAAGACCGGGGAGCCCAAGAAGAAAG
>WJJU01000872.1 GCA_014729595.1 Chitinivibrionales bacterium | reverse complement strand
CCCGCTTGAGGGCGCACCGTATGATTCCGTCGGCATAACACCCGATATTGCAAGCGAGACGGACGCGCTCGATTTGGCTTTGAACGAAATACATGGCGAAAGCGGCTTGGCAAAAATGAGAAGAGCGGAATTCGCACACCGCCAAGCGCGGTGCAACGCCGTTGATTTTTCTCGCCGCCAAATGCGTGCGGGCATGCCCTGGATCCCCCTTTGCGTGAAACGGCGCTAAATATCTCGTGCTTCGGCAATCATGATTCATCATCCCCTTTGTGTTCCACCTAACTCATGTACACGATGCAATTTCCCGATACGTAATAAGCAACATGGCGGAAGCGCCGCATTTTTTTCATAATCAGAAGGTGAGACGTAAAACCGCGGGATAAACTATGATTCTATTCGCCAACACAACGCTGCTCATGCTTATACTCTTGAACCCGTTCTTACTGGTTCTGTATCTTCTTGATCTTATTGAAATCTTGGACCACTGCAGTTTTCGCAAAGTTCTTCTGCGGGCCGGGCTTATCAGTTTTGCCGTTTTCGTGATCTTTACCGCTCTGGGTGATGCGGTATTCACCGCTTTTCTTCAGGCCAGGTTTGCCTCGTTCCAAATTTTCGGCGGCATAGTATTTCTGCTTATCGGGGTACGCTTTGTCTTTTCGGGGACTCGCGCTTTCCACGGACTTCGCGGTGACCCGCAACATCTTGCCGGCTCAATCGCCATGCCGATAATGATAGGCCCCGGAACACTCAGCGCGAGTATTGTCGCCGGCCAGCGGCTGGGGATTGCATGGGGAAGCCTTGCCGTGTTGATGGCCGTCGTTATATCGTTGGGGGTCATAATCGCACTAAAGCTCGTTCATGATTATGTTAAGCCTCGACATGAAGGGTTGATAGAGCGCTATGTGGAAATTGTCGGAAGGGTTGCCGCTTTGGTGATCGGAACTTTTTCCATAGAGATGATTATGCGGGGGCTGAAAACCTGGTTGGCGGCGGATTTTTTCTAGAAGCCGCTTTCACAATGAGCTACTACTTCGGCCAACCGCGACGAGTTGTCCGTTTCGGTGCGCATCCTTACCATACCACCGAGGATTTGTCTCGTCCTCCCGCTTTGGGGGATCACATTCAGGCCTTTCGGCTCGACCTTCCCCGACGTAGCTCATTGTAGAACCGAGTCTCAAGCCAGTCTTTGCACCCCTTGACAAGAAGGTTGTTCGCGCCATTCGGTGTCGGAGTCGGGCCCTGGTTTCGCCGTAAGCACGTTTCGCCTTAACAAAGGCCGGCTATGCCGCAAAGCGGAGATTGTGGTGAACCATATCATCGTGATAAGACTCGAGCCGCCGCTCATCGAGCATTCCTTTGATCACGAAATACCGACCCAGAGGTCGGCGGTACGACTCCTGAACGGCCTTGAGTTTCGCGATATCCTTATCGTCAAGAAATTTTCCTCCTTTCGCCGATTCGCCGAACAAACAGTCATTGTACCCGAAACACAGCAAGAGCGCGAATTCCCTCGGTGATATCATTCCTTCACGCATCGCAATCTGACCCATGCGCGGTCGACACCGACTTTGCCACGCCAAAGCCTCTTCGAGCATACCCAAGCTAATCGCTCCCCGCCGATAAAGGTACTGCCCAAAGCGCATCACTCTCGGCTCAATGGGGCCGTGATGGTACAGCCGGTAGCCCCACGGCAGTATCGTCTCGCGACGCTCCCGGCGCCTTCGACGACAAATATATTTCTGCAGCGATGTACGAGCGCGACGTACGCGGATCCGTTGCTTGGATTTCTCCGCTCGTTCGCCTCGTCGACCGGCGATCGAGTCGCGATAGCCCATCGTGTTGCTTGCAACTCTCACATCACGAGGTTCGAGCTTGGGCAACAGCTTCTTGGCAACGGGCGCCGGTACATTGAATAAAAATTGACATGCCGCAACAGCACCGGCAGACATGAGCAAAACCACCTACCAACGTTAAACTTCACACCTCGGCACTATCATACCATGATTGCGGATACGAGGAACGGAACATGTGCTTCCGTTTTTGGGAAAATGCCGGGCGTAACACAGTTTGGGGGTTCGTTCACGACGGAGCGGTCCCCGGGCGACCGAGGACGCGAGGTTCTCTTTGGTAGCTCGTGTTACGGAAGAAACGACTCACAGGAGCGACCGAAGCCGTTGGGGAAGCTCCTCAAACGAGTAAAGCCTATTATATTCGACAAGCCCGGACATCGCTCGGGACACGACCCGAATACCGGCCTCCTCCAAAATGGCGATGGGATTGAGTCCACCGATAACGACCGCCCCCAGCCGTCCTTCGCTGACCGGGACATCAAAAACCGATTGACCCGGCAATCCTATGGTTAGAAACCCGCCAAGCCCTACATCCTTGAGCCGCTCCGCGATGTGAACAACTAATTCTCTGCTATTCGCCGGCAGGTCTCTGAAACTGGCGCCGATTCTCCCCGAGCCATCAACGATGGCTTTGCGGTACCCGGTCATGCCGCTTCGAATAAAAACCTCCAGTGGATCGATGCTGGTACTGTCATAGTGAATCACTTCCACAAATCGTCTCGGTTTTCCATCATCCAATTCGAGCAGTCCTCCGAATCGCGACATGGAAGGCACCCCGTGCTTGAGCAGTACTCCGTTGAGGGTTATGGAGCAGACGGTACAGAATCCCACTTTGTCTTTCGGTACATCGACACCTCCCACATTGTCGCCCGGTTCCGCCAGCATGACATGGGTCCCCATGGCGTAGCCCTTTGCGAACACCTTGCGGATTTCTTCGATATGACGAGCAAGAACGGCGGGGTCGACGAGAGAAACGTTCACGAGCACCGTTCCCGACCGACGAGGCATGTCGAAGGTCATAGCATAGGTCATTTGGTCGATGCGGGCGGAAAAGTATCCGATTCGATGGACTACCTGGT
>WJJU01000871.1 GCA_014729595.1 Chitinivibrionales bacterium | reverse complement strand
CTTGGGGGTAGAGCCGCTGTTTAAATTCGGACCGAATGCATATGGTCGGGATTACCGATTTTTACTGGTCAGCGACGCCTCGCGCCCGATAGGTTTGGAAACATCACGCCGGTTTCACCGCCGTGCCTACCGCCTGGTGGCGATCGCCATGGATCAGGTACGCAGTCTGCGCGCACGCATGCTGGTCGACTATTTCAACAGGAATCCCGGCAGTGGCGCGTATGTAAAGATCGGCGCCTCGCGGCCAAAGATTGTACGCGAGGCGGGGAAGGACGCGCGGGCTTTCTGTGATTGTCGTCCGGCCACGTTGAATGATGATCAAATCAAGCAAGCGGCCTCCTTCAAGGATACACTGCGCACGCTTCTTCCCGAAGAGTTCGAGTTGTTGGCGCGGCATGGTTGGGAGGCCGCGGACGGCACGTTGTGTTCGCGATTCGCCGATTCGTTTAGTCATAAGGAATACAAACGATCGGTTTGATCACCCGCACACATTTACATCCCACGAGGCATCAAGGCAAACAATAACGACGAATTCCACCGCAATGCCTTCGACACACTGATCAGTCATCGACCGATGCCATATACGCATCGGTATATTCGAATCTCACATACACTTCTTTGAGCGTGGAGCCCTCGGGACGCAACCTTTCGCCAAGGTACTGGTCGTAGACCTGGAGCCATATAGTTGCCCCTTGCACCCGTGCATCCAGCGCCGGGTACAAGGGCTCAACCATGTTTTGCATGTTTACTATGTTCATGTAATCGTAGGCGGATACCTTGTTGAGTTCTTTTCCGTAAAGCTCGTAGTACCACTGGGTTAAATGATTCTCGGTATATTTTTTGGAGGGTTGACCGCCGCTACCGGCAGCGGATTCGAAACTCATCGCCGTATCGACCGAATCGGTCTTTGCCGCGACAAAATAGCTGTATCCCTTGTCGATAGTCACTATCGGCGATATACCGGAGTCCGAAAGGGAAATGCGTTCGTCAAACGGATCGGTGTCGGGATCGAAAAGTGAGATTTTGTCCCCTCTAACTTTGTATATGTCGATCGAGGTAATGACCGGATTCCTATTGACCGGCACGTTGAGTTCGGGGATTGAGGCGAACCGGTTGTTGTAGCGTACCGAATATAGGCTCATTATGCGGTGCCGTCCCTTTAGCTTGGCCATTATGCAGCGCTGGGTGCTGAATAACTGGAGTGCGACGGGGAGGAGACGAAGAAATTCAGGCTCGGCCAGCGCGGTTATGTCCATCCCGGCCTCCGCGGCATCGGCCAATGTTTCAAGGGTCGTAAGCACTTGGTGCTTGCTCAAAGATTTTAGCTCTTGGGGCAAAGCATCCTGTAGGTCCTCGGGAATGATCTCGATCCAATTGTCGGGAATCATTGGACTTTTGTGCATAATATCTTCGGGTATCACAAAATCAAACGTAAAACTGGTGGTGCTGTCCGAGAACTCCGTTTCTCTCGGCGTTACCGGCAGTGGGAGTGTGTCAAGGGCGCCTTTGGTGCCGTACATATTGTTTACGAAGCGGTCTGAGTAATCCCATCTAATGTCGTTAAGGCCAATGGTATCGCCCGCGAATACGGCGGTAAGCTTGACCGTATCTCCGGGTGCGGCCTCGGCGGGCTCATAGATGAAATCGAGAAGACGTAGTTTCTCGACCCGGTCGTAGGTCGTAGGAAATGTCGTGCAGCCAAGCCGTAAGAGTGCGAGGACTAAGAGTACCGAAAGAAGTCGCCGTTTCATGGCCGTTTCCCTTTCGTTTAGATCGTTGTGTTTTGTTTCGTGTAAAGGTTCTTGCGATTCATTCAAGTATTCGATTAATCGCTCTCACTAAAATTCCGCTCGAACACCGAGCGCCGGCAAAATGATCATCGATGTAGTGGTCTTGTTGGTAAAGTCATAGTTGTACGTTTGCGTCTCCGGGGTCTTGTAGAACAGCCACGACAGGTTTTGGATGTCGATATAGGTCGAGAGAATCCATTTTTCGAAAATGAATTTCTTGTCGACTCTCACATCGATCTGAAACGCCGGATCGAGTCGTGTCGAATTACGTTCTCCTTCAATGGGCGTGAATGGCTCGAAAAAGAAGCTCATGTTTTCCCATTCGGTGCGCCCCGTAATCGGCGTGGTGGGTTTGCCCGTGACATATTGTAATCTGAAGCCGGCATCCCAATCACGTTTGAGCCGCCAACTTGCTACGAGCTGCAAATGGTGTGTCTGGTCGTTGCCGTAGATCTCGTAATTGTCGGTATTTGGATTATAACGCTTACTTTGCGACAAAGTATAGGCGAGCCAGCCGAGAAACCGCTCGCCTTGGTTGTGGCGAAGCATGAGTTCCATCCCGCGCATGCGCCCCTTCCCGTCGCGAAGCCACAGGGCGTTTCGGTTCGAGGGCAAATCCTCTTGTTCGACCCAGCGAGGAATATCCCACTGGCGATTCAGATATGCTTGTATGTCGGCGCTGATGAGCTCGGTGATCCGCCATTCATAGCCCAACACATAATGAGCCGCTTTGGTTGAAGGCATGTGAGGATCCCCCCAATCTTTGTGGATAACCTGTCCGACCGGCTCGGGAGTTTGCGTGTAGTTGCCCACGGCCGCCTTGGCGGTGTGATTCTTGATGAATTCATAGCGCCCATTCAGACGAAACGACGGATCGCCGTTGAAACGAGTGGTATTGTCGAACTCATAATCCCAGAATTCGGGTAGGAACCCACCGTTATAATCGAGTTCCGGGTAGAAATCGTAGCGAAGGCCGGGGATTATCTGTAGATTCTCAACCGGCTTATACTCCAAGAATGCATAACCGCCGATTGTCCCGAAGAGCCAGTTTTCGTCGTGACTACGAACAAGCATGTTGGCGCCGGCGGGAATGGTAAGATCCAAATCGAGGATCATCAGATTGATATCGGTACCAAGGTTAAGCTTGGTATGTTCCGAAAGCGATATAGTGAGTTGCTCGCGCAGGTGGTGCACAAAGAAATCGTTGATACTTTTAACCGTGCCGAACACCGAAAAACGGTTCTCGCTGTATCCGATCGAATACCTGAAGCGGTTTTGGAGCATGCCGTTT
>WJJU01000870.1 GCA_014729595.1 Chitinivibrionales bacterium | reverse complement strand
ATCGAGAACCAAACGGTTTTTCCCGATGCGGTTGCTCATATCACGGAGTTTTTCTTCAATTATGCGCCCCCCCTCGAACAGGTACGACGTAATTATTACGTGCGAAGCACCGGCATCGATATATTCAACCGCGGTTGAAGGTGTAATTCCACCACCAACGTGAAGTCCTCCGGGGTATGCCGCGGTGGCTTCCCTGGCGGCTGCCTCATTGCCCGGTCCAAGCATCACAACGTGCCCCCCCGGCAGGCGGTCACGACGGTACATGCGTGCAAAATCGGCGGGAGATTTGTCGGTCTCGAAGTTAGTAATGGGAGCTTGCCCGGGCGCATCCGAAAGAGTGCTGCCAACGATCTGTTTTACCTTGCCCTTATGAAGGTCAATACATGGACGAAACCTCATCATGCCCTCTTCTATTGAAGTTGTTATTATCTAAGAGCCGCTTTCAAAATGAGCTGCTACTCAGACCTTCTGCGACGACCAGCCAGTTTCGTTGCGCCTTTTCACTATAGCACCGAGGATATGCCTCGTCTCCCGCTTTCCGAGATCACATCCAGGCCTTCCCGCTCGGCCTTCCTCTGATGTAGCTCATTATGAATGGGGCTCTAAAGCTGTACCATCCATGAGGTAAACGTGGGGTTGAAATAGCCGGCCGATTCCATGTGTTCCACCTCGAACTATGCATCTAAGAATTCGCACTCTGGCGACTTCACCATCGCTTATTCCCATTCATGAGGCGGCGTTTTTCACAATCGCTTGGTATCCACAATATACATTGACGTGAAACACCGTACATCGTGCCGAACGCTTCATTTGACACCTATCTTTTCGGCGATGTATGTTTGGCTATGAGCGGACAACGCCCGAAATGAACCATCCGATAGTGGAACTAAAGTGGATGTATTTGTCGCCATAGCATCGTTGCATACCCTAAATTGATCGAGATATTTGCGTTTCGACGTTCTTCACCTTTTATGCAAGGAGTGACCATGCGCCTTCAACTATCGGCAATCGCCTTTGTTGCAGTCGTTCTGAATACCTGCGGCCCCGCCGAACTGCGTGAAGAAGTGGTGGAAACACATCCCGACGGTTCAAAGAAAAAAGTAATATATCATTACGGCCAAGAAACGAAACCTCGTCGAGTGACGATCTATTTCTCCAACGGCAATATTCAGTCCGAGCGATTTTTCAAAGACGGCAAGGAAGACAGCGTAATGACCATTTACTACGCGACCGGCCGAAAGTATCGCCGGGTCGCCTATGTGCGAGGCGAAAAAAACGGTCAGGAAACCACTTGGTATAAAAACGGTCAAGTAAAAAGCGAGGCGACCTACGTTAACGGAAAACCTACGGGGAAGGTCGTCGCCTACTATAAAGACGGGACAAAGAAGTCCGAGGTGACCTACAAAGACGGTCAAAAGCACGGCACCGAAATGCATTGGTATCCTAACGGCACCCCCGAAATGCAGGTAGAGTATACCTCGGGAAGCCGCAACGGTCTCTACAAGGAATGGTTCGAAAACGGCAACCCTCGCAAGAAAGAACGTTATGTCAATGATGTTCTTAACGGCGGCTATACGACATACCACGAGAATGGCATGAAACAAGAGCACGGAATATACGAAAACGGTCGTTTAGAGGGTGTCAAGAAAGAGTGGAATCGTAGCGGCCGTCTTACGGCGAAAGCGACCTATGTAAAGGGCGAATTGACGGCGGGCACCCACTTTGATTGACCGCATACGCCCCCTTGGAAATCTATAGAATAATATTGAGGGCGCCCCTTTCCGGGGAGCGGCGTCCCAAGCGATTCGCCGGCCGAATTTGGAACGTTTTCGTCCGAATTTAGCCTCGGGAGAACCGGTTCCTCATGAACGACGGCATTCAGCACGAGATTATTTACAAGCAGGGGATTTCGGCAAAAAGGGACTTTTCTCAAGCCGCTCCTTATTCACCGCTTTCAGAACCGTCTCCAATATCTTCCGCTGTGTCACCCAATGCGAATATTGCGATATTTTAGAACTATTAATTAAAATCGCAAAGATGCAACGCTCTCCCGACGGAAGCATATAGCCGGCAAGGTTCGAGGCGCCGCAACTGTTCAGTGTTCCGGTTTTTCCGCGCACCACCCCCTTGAGTGGTGATCTGGTGAAACGGCTCTCCAGGGTACCGTCGTATCCGGCTATTGAGAGAGCACTCAGATAATCCGCCGAATAGGTCGGGCGATCGTGAGCGTACTCCAGGAGCGCGGCTACCTGCCCCGGGGAAAGGCGATTAGTACGTCCCATTCCCGACCCGTTAACGACAGACAATGTACCCGGCAAATTTCGCTCGGCCCACCACTTTTGCAGCACGGCGGCACCGCTTTCCCAGGAGCCTGGAAGCGAGTCATATTCCGCCGCAACCGTCTTGAATAACATTTCGGCGGCAAAATTACTCGAATACTTAAACATGTTTTCGACAAAACGAATGATCGGCTCCGACTCAAACGTATATAACGCACCGGCGTCGACAATAGAATCGGGTACCGGATAATGCCTTAATGAGCCCGAGAATTCGATCCCGCACTGCTTGAATAGCGCCGTCATTATATTCCCAAAATGCTTCCAAGTTTGCCACGTTCGACGATACACGTAGCGAGGGGCTTCGCTAATACCCATGGTCCCGCTCGCCACAATCGCCGTCGCCCCCTTCCGATCAGTTGTTTTTACTCGCAGGGGGCCGGCCCGGCGAGCCCCAACGGTTTTCGCGGTCGATATAATCCGAACTCCGTCCACCTTAGGAAATTCAGTGATTCGCACCGGCGCCCCAATCTTTCCACCCGGGGCCACGTGAACCGCTATCGTGTTAAAATTAGCGGAAAGCGCCGAGACGGGAGCGTCGTAAGCGCGACTGGTTTGATCCTCCTCATACCCGGGCCCCGTTGTGATGCCGTCAAAAAAGAAGTCGTCCAAAATGAGATCTTCTTTTATGGATTTCACGCCGATGTGGGTCAGATGTTGAACAAGTAGCCATAGCCGTTCCGCGGAAAATCCAGGATCACCCCCACCCTTAATATACAGATTACCCTCAATATCCCCTTTTAACCTATCAAAACGACCGTCATGATAAAGACTGGTGGCAAAACGGTATTTTAGCCCGAGCAATTCCAGCGCCGCCGCCCCCGTTACCAACTTGGTGATCGAAGCGGGTATGTAGTCTCGATCGGCGTTGATGGACACAAGTGCGGAATCATCGGTTACCATTTTAACAAACACTCCCACATCTTTGGGAGCATAGCCGGCTTCTTCGATAACTTGTACAACTAGCTTTTGAAGGTTCGAAGTCACCGACGGGTGGGTAAAAGCCAATGCCGTAAAGCCCAAACTAAGCACCATACCCGTGATTCTACCAACGATTTGTGCCGTCAATAGTCGCCACCTAAATTTTTATCTTACGTTTGCCGCGATCAAAACCTATTTTTAACACCAACTCGACGGCGATTCGTCGAGAATAAACCTGTAACTTTCTGCCGGGAGATTTCTGAAATGCCGAAATTTGCAATTGCGTTCATGGTGCCCACAGGCAAAAAGCCGCTTAGACATCGAATCGTTGAGAGTGATGATCGAGACGCCGCACTTCGTGATTTTTTTAATGAAGAGGTATCGGAGTACTACACTGCAGACGATCAAGGGTTTTATTATTTCAAAGATGACTTTTTTGACGAGACCAGTCCCAGCGGCAGTATTCTCACGTTCGAGTAGTCTTCATCTCGCGGCTCTTGTCTTGATATCCGCCCGCGATTCCAAGCCCTTGATTTCAGATACGAAGGCATCTCGATCCTTGAACTTCCTGTAGACCGAGGCGAACCGTACATAGGCAACTTCATCGAGCTTATACAGCTCCTCCATAACGTATTCGCCGATCTCACCGCTGGGAACCTCGGTCCTTCCCTCCTTCTCAAGGACGATTTCTATCTTATCGACAATGCTTTCGATCTTTCGCAAGCTAACCGGCCGTTTTTTGCACGCCGACATAATGCCCGACATTAGCTTCTGGCGATCATACGGCTCGCGGCGTTGATCGTTTTTTACTATTGTAAGAGGAAAATTTTCCACATATTCATAGGTTGTAAAGCGTTTCTCGCACTGGAGACATTCTCGACGACGACGGACGGCCCTTCCCTCTTTGCTGGAACGAGAATCCACGACCTTGTCCTGCTCATACCCACAGTATGGACATTTCATGCCTCACACTCCCCTGTGTCGGTTTGCACTCATGCCGTCAGGCGATATTCGCCGACGTCCCCCTTTTTAGCCCCAACATCTTGTGGCTATAAGCAAAATACAATACAACTATCCAAACAGCAAGCGCTTTGGCCGGATGCCCACCCGACCGTCCGTATCCAAAGCGGGCAAGAGACGATGGCGAGGTCACCCCGTGCATTGCGTAAGCATACTCGCTGCGCTCACAATCGAAAATTAACACCTCCTGTTTTCGGGATTATGAGGACAATGCGGTTTCGTCGACGGTAGTCGCTCCTACATGGCGACAAGCGAGGAGACGGACCCCTCATAACGCTGAGCGGCTAGTGTTCTTTCGCCGAAGTGGTGATATCTTATCGGCATTTGGTTGCCCCGTGCCGCAGAGGCGTGAAAGAGAGAAATACAAGTTGCATTTATCGATTTCACGGAAGGGGCTGTGTGGCCAAGGGTCGCGGCGTGGTGTCGCTAATTAGTAGAATAAACACTGGAGGTGCTACGATTGCTTTCAAAAGCGGGGTACGCTCTCTCGTCGCGCCCTCGTTTTATAATCCATCGACGGAGAAGGCATTGGGCTAAAAAGAGCCCCGAATTTGAAGGCCGGCAGCGTTGGTAAGTGCGGAATAATGCGGGTACGCCTTCAAACGGGCACTACTTCGTACGCCGCGATATTTTGAGGTCAAACGGACGTCGATGAAGGAGATAATGCGGTTGAGTACCATCCCGGCAACAAACGAGGTACCGACAAGCTCCCAGCGAGTGGATGTTTCCCGAAGCGTTTGGTAGTGTTCCATGTCCGCTTCATCCGCCCAGCGCCACCAAAGCTCCGTTTCCAAATACTTATCGTCGGGCGTTCTATTCAATTCCATAATCCGATTATATTCTTCGGAATCCATAAAGTGGCCGACATTCCGCCAAAAGTGATCGTCGGCACCGCTTTGAGCCTTGACGTTCGCATGAGCCCATGCATAACTTCGGGCGTCTCGACCGTATTTATCGGCATACGTTCTTCCATACACAAGCCCAAAAACGCAAAGCGCCTCAAGGCTGAAATAGGTCAGAGCACGATGAGACTTCCCCAGATACTGATGCCCAAGACCAGGAACCAGCACCGTCGCCACCATAGCCAAAGCGGGTGACTTTCCGGTCTGCTCAACCGGCGAGAATACATCGACGGTATCCGTAATAACTTCTTCTTCGACAACTACTTGAGCACCGATTCCCATAACATGAAACATCAGTACCACCGCGGCCCCGATAAGTCTAATCGAAATATTAGTCAACATTAAAAGCTCAACCTCACGCCCAAAGCCGTATTCAAACCGCCACTGTCAAATGCCACTCGTTGGTCAAGGTGTATGCGTTCCCAAAGTGTCTCTCGGCCAAGCAACCTCTCATTATGGGCTCGCGCGGTAATAAACGCATCTACCGCCGAAACAAGGTGATTAGCCAAAAGCAGCATCAAAACCTTTGTGGAAGTCTTGTATAAATCGTTTGACTCGTGAACAATACCGTTGTATTGCAGTTGATGAGAAGAATAGCCGAATAAACGAACGAGATCGCCCCCGATGCGATTTCCGGTGTTTTTATCGTATGCGTCCAACAACCACTTAGTGCTGTCGGTTGAATATTTGTAATTGTAAACTTCCCCTTCAATCATCTCGCCGTCGGTAGGAAATAACCGGTCGGTTCCCGTCGCCGGTTCTGCGTCGTCCCAGCCATGAACGTATTTGCGCTCCCCGATATAATCATAAAAACGCGAATCCCCCGTGGCGGCAAGGTTGCGCAAATCGTTCACCCCTTCGTAGAACAAGTTCATTTTTAGCCACTCGCCTACATCACCATCATGTTCGGTCTCAATTTCGTTACGAGGGTATTGCTTGGGATCCAATTGCTCGATGTGCTCCTTGAGTGCCTGATAATAGTCGTAAAACCTCTCGACACCGGTCTTGCCGTCCGATCCCCGTTCACGATAGTGCTTATCGGCGAAATCCATCGCCTCGTCCTGTTTTCGTTTTCCCTTTAGGGCATAGTTAATACTCACCCCCACCACAGCCAACTCCGCCACACCAAACACAGCCGTTTTCCAGTATCGTTTGGCATAAGCCTGGCCCAGACCCGGCACCGCCAACGACAGAAGCATGGCAAGGCGGGGCGATCGATACTCTCTCAACCCTTTTGCAAAGTCAATCGAACGCGCGTCCTCTATCACCGCCGGTTTCTCCGGCTCGACTTCAACTTGTACTTCACCCAACGAAGGCGCCTCATCCGTTACCGGTTCAGCTATCTCAACTTCCCGCGGCCTTTGCTCGACAGCATCTTCCGTACCGCCTATCACAGTGTCTTCGGCCGAATCGGAGACGACCTCACCGCTCACCGCGGCCGGGGAATCCGCCGGTTCTTCGGCTGACGGCTCTACGACCACCCCATCCAGCAGGCTTTCTTCCTCATCATCGGCGATCAGAATATCCGTTTCTTCGTCCACAATTAGTTCTTGATCCAACTCTTTGGCGATTTCGCTCTCGGGAGTATCGACAACCGCCGGCGAAGGGCGGGGCGGCTCTATATCGGCATTATTCGTATCGGGCGGGGGGGGCGTTTCGTCTTGTTGTGCGATATTCGTGGAGGATAAGCTGTCCGCATCAGCGTCACCCGTCCCCGCGCCGCCTATTTGCCGACGCATTGCCTTGGTCATTTGCGCCTCGGAAGCCTCCGCCTCCTTTTGAATCAGCAAGGTATCCCCGTCATCGGCGCTGGTTTGGACGGCGGTGGCGTCAACCGCCGTATTACCGGTAGGATTCCGCGCATAAGGGACAAAAATAAAAGCCGTAAATAGGAGTAAAGTCAAGAAAGAGCAGACATCACGCATTGCAGGCTCCGGGTATAAGTATGCAGAACAGCGGCCATTACGAGTTCACGGGTGTTTTCACGACTGCCAATCGGCCCACCGCATCCATTGCAGCTTTCCCAAGAAGCACCTACCCCGGCTTTGCCATTTATTCTTCGACAGCCGGAAGCTGCCACAAAGCATATTCGCCGATTGTGGTTACCGGGAGACGGCAACATACCGCCCACCTGTCAAATCTCCAGCACATCCCGCATCGAGTAAAGCCCGGGGCCTCGGTTGCTCAGCCATTTGGCGGCGGTTACCGCACCTCGTGCAAAATTTTCACGACTATGAGCACTATGCCTGAGTTCAATTCGTTCGCCGGGCCCCGCGAATAACACGGTGTGATCTCCGACAATATCTCCGGCTCGTACCGCATGCATTCCAATTTCTTTGTTGCCGCGCTCACCGACCATGCCCTCTCTTCCGTGACGAGCCGCATCGTCGTATTTCAGCCCACGAGCGGCCGCGGCTATCTCTCCCAAGCGCTTT